>NZ_JBMPPK010000010.1:0-259911 GCF_049339405.1 Undibacterium sp. Tian12W | reverse complement strand
CGTCAATACGGCACGGTCATCCGTCGGCTTGCGTCCTGCATATTGTCTATGGCGAGACGCTCTCTTCGGTAACAAAGGCTCGATTCTGCTCCACAGTTGGTCATCTATCAGTTCTTTTGGCATCGCTCTCCACCCTGACAAAACAAGATAGAAAGTTAACACTACTCATGAAAAGTTAACAGCACTTTTTTTCAGTCGTTTTAATTTTGCAACAGCCTCTAAGTCAAAGCCGGTCTTCCCATACGTAGTTCCACCTTGGCGGGTCTGAAAATATTTTGGAATACCCGATCTGAAGACATCCAGTCTCAAATAGTTTTGTTCGTCGATTGTTTGTAAGCTATTGAATTCATCGACGCCCAATAAGCTGCACAGCTGATAAATCTCACTAGAAATATCTGGATCTTCTTCCAAATAATCTTGTAAAGACCTTCTAGCCAGGTAATAACAGAACTGCTTCTCATTGAGGCCGATTTCAAAAAGTTCAGAGTCATCAATCATCAAGTCAACAAAACTAACTTTAGAATCAACGATGTCATACAAAAACGCACCAAAATACTGAAAGGACCCAATTGAATTTGCAATGGGTATAAGGGCAGGAGGAAAACCTAACCCATCATAAAATGGAATTTCAAGCCCGAGGATTTCGCTAAATCGTAGATTGGAATCTTTTAGTTTATTTAACTGCTTCACATTTAAAGCAGCCAATATATCCTCATATTCCATGTCGTTATCTTATAAAAATTGAGATTCCAGTCAATTTATCGCCGTAAAACGAATGGTGCGCATGGCGCACCCTGCGAATCAGTAAAGGAATGGGCAAGTGATTACAGCCCTGTAAGCAGCCTTGTCAACCTATTTCGTTGCCTTATCAATCGCCCGGTTCATGGCTTTCAGATGCAGGTCTTCCTCAGCACTGGATGCCGGGGCGCTTTTACCCAAGGCCTGCTCCATGATTTTTTTCTTCATCTCTTCATTGCTCATGGAAGCCGGGTAGTTATTATCTGCACCCTTGCCGCCATCTTCTTTGGCGACTGCAGTTTTTGGCGGTTCCATGCCTTTAGAGTCGTTGAGCTTGATTTTTTTGGTAGTGGGATTATTGTCCAGGCACAGGGTGTCTGAATACACGGTCTTGCCATCAATGGTGCAGCGGCGCACGCCTTCGCTGGTGGTGGCAGCCTGGCGCATGCCTGGGCCCTCACTGCTGCCGGTTGGCAGACCCGCGGTTTCTTTGACGTCATTGCTGATGACAGCAGCCGCCTTGCCAAAGCGCGCCCACATGTCATGCATGGGCAGACGGCCATAGCGCATGTAATACAGGAAGCCCATACCCAATGCAGCAATCAGCATGGAAAGGAAGGCGACGGCAATCAGACTCAGTCCGCGTTGTTTTGTATATTTCATGGCAGTTCAGAATTGTTCATGCGCTGCAGGATGACTTCGCTACGTCTTTGCAAATAGCCAGAGCCCGGGTTTTTATAAAAATAGCGTGGTTTGGGTAGCATCACGGCCAGCCTGGCTGCCTGGGCTGGGCCGAGATTGGCGGCACTGGTATGGAAATAATTTTGTGCGGCAGCTTCTGCCCCAAACACGCCTACGCCCCATTCTACAACATTGAGGTATATCTCCAAAATGCGCTGTTTGTCCATGCATTTTTCCAGCATATAGGTGATGATCAGTTCTTCACCCTTGCGGAAATAACTGCGGTCTGGCGAAAGGAACAGGTTCTTGGCCAACTGCTGGGTAATGGTGGAACCGCCAGAAACGACCTTGCCCTTTTTCTGGTTTTTTTCATAGGCAGCCTGCATGGCTTCCCAATCGACACCTTCATGATCAACAAAGCTATCATCTTCTGAGGCGATAACGGCGCGCTTGAGATTATTCGAGATACGGTTATACGGCACCCATTTATGCTTGAGCTGGAAGTCTGGCTTTTTCTCTTGCAAGACACTGAGTTGCTGGCGCATGAAGCTCGTCGAAGTGGGGTTGTGATCTATCCACCACCAGACATGCGCCAGATAATACGCCTGCAAAAGCGTGAACAGCAACAGGGGTACGAGTACCAGCCAGAACAGGATGCGGCCAAATAATTTCATCACAGACTCGCTTGCAGGGCGGCACGCATTTCTGCCAGTACCGGTGCCGATGGCGGGCGCACGCCGCGCCACAGGGCAAAGGCTTCTGCTGCCTGCTCGACCAGCATGCCGAGACCATCACGGCATTGCGCACCGTGGCTGGCAGCCAGCCGCAGGAACGCGGTGGGGGCAGCGGCATACATCATGTCATAGGCCAGTGTGGCTTTGCCAAATACGCTTGCAGCCAGCGGTGGCACATCGTCATTGATGCTGGCCGAGGTGGCATTGATGATGACATCAAAAGGCTGTTGCAAATCTTCAAAACGACAGGCTTGCAGCTCACAACGATCACTCAGACTGCTGGCCTGTTGCTGCAAATCCTGGGCTTTGGCAAGCGTGCGGTTGGCGATAGTCAATGCAGCGGGTTCTTCCTGCAACAGCGGCAGCAAGGCGCCACGGGCAGCACCGCCAGCACCCAGCAAAAGCAGGCGCTTGCCGCGCAGACTGACACCGGCATTGCGCACGATATCGGCCACCAGCCCTATGCCGTCGGTATTGTCACCATAAATATGACCGTGCTCAAACTTGAGGGTATTGACAGCACCGGCTATCCTGGCTTGCTCACTCAATTCTGTCGCAAGAGCAAAGGCTTCGAGCTTGAAAGGCAGGGTCACATTGGCTCCCTTGCCACCAGCCGCAATAAAATCGTGCACAGTGCTGGCAAAACCGTCCAGCGGCGCCAGCAGGTGCTGGTAATCAACTTGCTGGCCTGTCAGTTCAGCGAAGCGGGCATGAATCGCAGGTGACTTGCTGTGTGCAATCGGGTTGCCGATGACGACGTAGTGGTCAAAGTTCATTCTCGTGCCTCACGCAACTCGGCCTCAAGATGTTGTTCCCGTGTAAACTTGAATCGGGCAATCATCTCAAAATAGACATTACCATCTCCCGGAATTGCATTCTTGGGATATTTCTTGAATGGTGCAGAACGCCTCACGATACGCAATGCCGCTGCATCCAGGTCCTTATCACCTGAAGTCGTAATTACTTGCGGCCCACCATTTCTTTCATACAGGCTGCCATCAGGTGAAATTGGAATGGCTACGTACATCTGACCATAAAGTTTTTTTCCATCCTTTTGAGGGAAATTCAGGGTACCTGTGTCTTCAATACGCTGGCGTACTTGTGTGTAATACAGAGAGTCCTCCCGCTTTTGAGTAGAAGGAGTGATCGATATTTTTTTTGGCCGCTTGTTCTGGTCTTCTATCGTCTGTGCAATTTCAGCGGGGCCACGTGCAAGAGCTTTACTGGTTTCTGCATTATCGCTGCCAGTATTTGGTTTGGGTTTATCATCGGTATTTTTTCGTTCTTGTTTTTCCTGTCGAAAAATATCTTTGAGTTTAGTCTGATCAATTAATTGCTTTTGCTGCTCTTCGAGCTCGGCAATTTTTTTTGTGCTAGTCTGCAGTGCGTCACCGTTTTCAATACGGTTCATATCAGGCAAGGGTGATTTGCTGCGGCCACTGTCGTGCGCTCCGCCGCCATCCAGGTCTGCCTGCGCAAGTGCTTCAGCGACCACCGGACGCTTGCTGTGTTTGGAATTAACCAGTATCACTTCCAGGTCCGGTTCACGCGACTTGTTTTCTACCGTTTTCGGCATGACAAAATGCACCAGCAAAGCCAGTGCATGCAAGACCAGAGACGTTGTGATCGCAACACCGAAAATCAGTTTTTCTGTCTTGCCAGTCCCAAGTTGCGCAGAGCCAGAACTGGTTGCTTTAGTTTTGGCTTTGCCGTCAGCCGTACTAGCTACAGCAATACCTTTAGCCGGTATTGCAGGTGTTGCTGTAGTCGTGGATGTGACTTCGCCTGCCTTGGCGGCCTGTTCTTGCCCGCTTGGCAGCTGTTCTTGTTTGACCTGTTTCGCAGGCTTGGTTTTTTTATTCTGACTTTTCATTACTAGGCTTGTGACTGTTCTTTGTCTGAAGTATTCGCGTCATCATTGGCAAGCTCATTGCTAAGCTCAGTTTCCACCTCAGTTTCCACCTCTGTTGTCGCGCTCTCCGCCTCTGCTGCTGTCTCTGCTGCTGTCTCTGCTGCTGTCTCTGCTGCTGTCTCTGCTACAGGTGCGCCTTCTTCTGCGCTGAAGTCTTCTGCAACTTCAGTGCTGGTTTCGTCGTCCAGCTCTTCTTCCTCAAGTTCGGTGACGGTAGATAACAATTCCAGCAGACGCGCTTCGACTTCAAGATCAACTTCATCCCAGCGCAGGATATCCAGGCGTACCTGGGCACCGCGTGCTGTCTGCGGCATGCCCGGCAAACGGATGATGAGCGGAATATCGACGAGGCGCAAGACTTCGTCTTTCAAAACAACAGCTTCTACCTGGCGCTGCTCTTGCTGGCCCAGCCAGCGCAGACACCAGTAGCGTTCCATATTGTTCTGGAAATCAGCATAAGCGGCATAAGCGGCATCAAAACCGGAGACGATGGCGAACAGGTCGGCATCCTTGGGTTTGAAGGTGGCGACCAGCGGCGCGGTGATGCCGTGTTGCACGCAGGCGATGATCTGCCATTGATTGACCAGGTCGGTATAACGGCGCAGTGGCGATGTGCTCCAGGCATATTGATCGACACCCAGGCCCTGATGCGGCGCTGCATGGGTCAGCATGCGTACCTGCATGCGTGCTGTCCAGCCGCCTGGGCCACGGCCACCTGCCACGCCCTGGGCACGGTAAATGCCAGGGATGCCATGGTCAGCCATGAGTTTGCCCCAGGTGCTATTCGCAAAGATCATCAGTTCGGCAACGATCTTGTCCAGTGGCGCACCACGCTTGCGGCGCACGATGGAGACAACATCATCTTCTACATAGAAATTGAAATCGACGCGGTTGTTTTGCTCAGGCTTCATGCCAAAGCTCTCACGCTTGACCATACGGCCTTGTTCGAGCACCAACGCCCATTTCCACAATTGGGCGATGTCGGCCTTGTGCGGGTATTCACCGGCATCGTTGGCGAGATTGTCTTCAGTCACCAGCGCATCAAGATCATTGTGACGCAGATTGCTGGCCATAGGCACGGCTTCTACCTTGGTCTCGGTGCTGATGACAGACCAGTCTTCAGTATTCAAAGTCGCATACAGTGATACTGCCGGGCGGGTCTGGCCTGCCCCCAGGGTATAGACATTGACAAGTTCATCCGGCAGCATGGTGATCTTGTCGCCAGGCATATACACGGTAGACATGCGGCCACGGGCCATCTGGTCTATCGCATCGCCGCGCTGTATGCCCAGGGCTGGCGCGGCAATGTGTATGCCGACACGCAACTGGCCATTGCCAAGATCAACGACAGAGAAGGCATCATCAATCTCGGTCGTGGTAACGTCATCGATGGAGAAAGCCTGCACATCTGCCACGGGCAAATCAGTGGGTAAAGCTGGCAAGGTAATCGCCGGGAAACCCACGCCTTTTGGGAAATGCTCGTAATGAAACCTGGCCAGGTGCAGATGCTTGGGGCTGGCAATACCACCGACGGCAAGCATCAGACGTTGCGGTGACATTTGCATGGCATCGCAGGCTTCTGCCAGGGCCTTGTATTCTATGCTGTTCTTGTCGGGTTTGAACAAGAGCTGCAGCGCCAGTGATTTCATTGCATCTGGCAGGCGGTTTTGCTTGAGTTCTTCTACATAGCCAGCCTGTATCAGGGCTTGCTGTTTTTTCTTTTCTATACCGGCCAGTGCGGCTTTCAGCGATGCTTCAGGCGCGGCCTTGTAACGGCCACGGCCTTTTTTGTAGAAATAAACGGGGGCGTTATGCAGGGCATAGATGAGGCCTGCCGCTTCTACCGGTTGTGGTGCATGGCCAAAATATTCGGTACCCAGTTCAGCAAAACCAAACTCTTCCTGTCCGGCGACTTCCCACAGAAATTCCAGGTCTATCTCAGCCGCAGCGGCTTTCGCCTGCTCTATCAGGCTGGCGGGATCGGGCGAGGCAAATTGCAGCAGCACATCCTTGGCTTTGACCTTCGTGCGCTTGCCGCTGGCCATCTCGACCTGATAAGCCTCACCAGCATGCGTCATGATGCTGCCTGCCTTGAAATCACCGGATTCTTCGAAAAATAAATTCATTCAATACTTCTTTATGTTTTAAGACCAAAAAGCTCAACACAGAGGTACGGAGACACAGAGGTGGCACTGAGAAAATCTTTGTCATTTACTCGTTCTGTTTTTGCTCTGCGTCTCTGCTTGAGATGTCTGCTGTTCTATATTTACTTTGCTTTTATCAGCAAAGCGGGAAATCATTCACATACCTATTTTATTCCCTCCCCTTCAAGGGGAGGGTTAGGGTGGGGATGGGTTTCGGTTAATTAGTCTGTCATCAAATTGCGTTAGAACCCCATCCCCCACCCAACCTCCCTCTTGAAGGGGGAGGAGTTTTAAACATTTCGGCTTGCGTTTTGGTTATATCAGTTTGCCACGAACGCCCCTGGATTCCTGCCTTCGCAGGAATGACGACTTTACGATTGCGGCTTCATTAACAAAGTGACGCAATGCACTCCTGTCTCTTTCTTGTCTTTCTCTGTGCCTCTCTGTGGAGCCTCTGTGTCTCTGTGTTGAGAGGTCTTAAGGTCTTAGGTTTCAACGCTTTTCAATAATCCGCAAACCCTCAACCCCCGGCAAAAACACTTCCGTCACCTGCAAACACCCGCCCTTGCGCCAGAACAAAGACCGCCTTGCCAGCATGCTGTGCACGCCTGCCAGCTCTGGCTGTCTCGCCACAATGCGACGTATCAGCGGGTGGCTTTGTCTTAGCCTGGCGTAATGCAAATCACCACGGCGCACAAGTGGGTCATTGAACAAGGTGCTGCCCAAGGACTTTTCACCTAGCGCATGAAACAGCGGCCATTCATTTGCCGTGGCACTCAGCGGCACTATCGTATGACCATACACCATGGCCTCGCCATCGCAACGCAAAAACACTTCGCGCTCATGCACCTTCATGGCACGCGGTAAACCTATGGCAGCATATTCATCCTGCAGGCACACTGCCTTGTGCTGCGACAAACGCTGCACGCGAAACTGCTGGCACCTGGCCACCAGCCTGGCCGTCAGCGAATCGCGGTTGCTGAGCCAGTCTTCCATCAGCGCACTGGTATCGACAGCATTCACATGCGCATACCATTGTGCGGCTTGTGGGCGCTGCATTTGTTTACTTGTCTGCAAATTCACGGGCAAAATCGCTGCGTCCAAATCAGGCCCTGCCATCCGCAAAGGCCATCACCTGATCCAGGTAATCGGCAAATTCTGCTATGCCATGATCACTGCCTTCAATCACCAACTGTTTTACACTTGGATAATGGGCGACCATTTCGCGCCAGTCCAGCACTTCATCGCCAGTCGCGGCAATCAAAAAATAACGTTCAGGCTGGCTGATCTGTTCCACGGCAAGTGCGCGCAGTTCAGCCATGTATTCTGCCTTGAATTCAAAGACTCTATCGCTATGGTAATAAGTCGTTACACCTACATAGCTTTCCAGGTCACGCGGTGGCTTGACGGCGGGGTTCAGCAAGATGGCCTTGCAGCCGTATTTTTCTGCCAGCCAGGTCGCATAATAGCCGCCCAGGGATGAGCCTATGATGCAGATATCTTCTGCCCTGTGCTCTGTCAGTAAAGCCTCGGCCTGCTGTATCGCCAGCGCTGGCGAGGGTGACAGGTCAGGGCAGGCTATCTCGTCGCTACGGCCCAGCTTCGCCATATGCGCAAGCATGACACGCGCCTTGTAAGAATCAGGCGATGAGCGAAAGCCGTGCAGGTAGAGGATCATGCTGCAATTGCCCTATTACCAGGTTGATTACCATCTTGACTATCGGCTTGGCCATCGGCCTGCTGTGAGCGGTCTTGCAGCGCATCCAGCAATTTTTGGTGTATGCCGCCAAAGCCGCCATTACTCATGATGAGTACGTGGTCACCAGCCCTGGCTTTGCTGACGATGTCCTGCACCAATTGATCTATCTTGTGATGACAGGCGACCTTGTCACCCAGCGGTGCCAATGCTTCTGCCAGATCCCAGCCCAGGGCTGATTTGCCATCCGCCTCACCAAAACCAAATACCAGGTCTGCCTGCTCCAGACTACCGGGCAAGGCTTGTTTCATCGTGCCCAGCTTCATGGTGTTTGAGCGTGGTTCCAACACGGCCAGGATGCGGGCATTGCCGACCTTGTGGCGCAAACCTTCAACGGTTGTGGCAACGGCTGTGGGATGATGAGCAAAATCGTCGATGACGGTGACGCCGTCCGCTACGCCGCGCACTTCCATGCGGCGCTTGACGCTGACGAACTGGGCCAGGGCTTCTATCGAAATTTCTGGCGTAACGCCGACATGGCGGGCAGCAGCAATCGCGGCCAGGGCATTCTGGCGGTTATGTTCGCCATTCAAATTCCATTGCACCCTGCCTTGCAACTGGTCGTTGAAATAGACATCAAAGTCTTCACCGTCTTGCATGAGCAGACGCCAGGCCTGCTCATTGCCAAAGAATTCTTTTTCACTCCAGCAGCCGCGTTTAAGCACACGTTCCAGCGAGTCATTATTGCCATTGACGATCAAACGGCCTACGCCAGGCACGGTACGCACCAGGTGGTGGAACTGGGTTTCTATGGCGGCTACATCCGGGAAGATGTCGGCATGGTCATACTCCAGATTGTTCAGTACTGCTGTCTTGGCATGGTAATGCACGAACTTGCTGCGCTTGTCGAAGAATGCAGTATCGTATTCGTCAGCCTCGATGACAAAGAAGTCAGAGGCATGGTTGCCCCACAAACGGGCAGAGATACCAAAGTTCAGCGGTACGCCGCCGATCAAAAAGCCAGGTGCATAACCGGCATATTCGAGTATCCAGGCCAGCATGGCAGACGTTGTTGTTTTGCCATGCGTGCCAGCGACCGCGAGTACCCACTTGTCATGCAGGATATGTTCGCCCATCCATTGCGGGCCAGACACATAGGGCAAGCCACGGTTGAGGATTTCTTCCATCAGCGGGTTGCCACGCGAAACGACATTGCCTATGACATATAAATCCGGTTCCAATGCTATCTGCTCAGCCCCAAAGCCCTGCGTCAGGCTGATGCCCTGGGATTCGAGCTGGGTGCTCATGGGCGGATAGACATTGGCATCACAGCCCGTCACGGTATGACCTGCTTCTTTTGCCAATACGGCCAGGCCACCCATGAAAGTGCCGCAGATACCTAAAATATGAATATGCATAATTGAACCAAATTCCAGAATCCCGCAATTCTACCTGAGAGAAGGCATGTTCTTGTCACCACTCGTAACAGAAGCTGAAAACCTATGACTACATAGGCAAAAAATTGGCATTTCTCTGGCTTGAGGGGCCTTGTTTTTGGATTTCCCCAAGGTTTCAGTTATGATTACCCCATGATGATCCATACACCGAATGAAGCAGAGAGCCTGCGGGCTGAGATTGCGGCGCTGGCGGCGCGCATGATCGCCGAGGATGGCGCCGACTATGCCTCCGCCAAGCGCAAGGCAGCCAAGCAGTTGCTGGGCAACCATAAAGTCAAGGGCGATGTCCTGCCTGACAATGCCCAGATTGAGCAGGAAGTGCGCGAATACAATGAATTGTTCTTTGGCGATACCCAGCCACAGCGCTTATTGCATTTGCGACAACTCACCCTTGATCTGATGGAAGAGCTGGAACGCTACAATCCTTATGTCGTAGGTGCGGTACTGAATGGCACGGCTGGCAACCATTCCGACATCCATTTACACCTGTTTGCTGACAATACCAAAGAAGTTGCCATTTACTTATTAAACAAGGATGTGCAGTTCGAGGTCTCAGAAAATTTCAATAACCGCAATGAAAGCATAGAAACCCTGAGTTTCATGTACAAGAATGAAGGCGTACACCTGATCTTGCGCGATCAGGACGATATACGCAGTGGTCATGGCAAAGCTGCCGAGCGTGCCAATGCCTCAGGCTTGCGTGCCATCATGGCAGAAGCCGGGGCAGAAGAATAAGCCAGGCGACACGGAAATAAACAGTAAAGCGGGATGGCGCACAGCAGTCCCGCTTAATTCTGTACTTGCTCCTGCAGCGATATCGCACTACTCCCCCACTAAATACCCTCCTTCAGGGGTAGCTGAAATACAATAGCGTTTTTCATTTTCTGCCCGCCATGAGTTACACGCTGACGATTCTCGCTGCCCAGACACCGGCCAGCGATGCAGAAACCTACACCTGGTTGAACGACAAGCGGGAAAGCTATTACAGCAGTGACGCGGCGGCACTACCAGTGCTGGTCAAATTTCATGATGCCATTACGCGCCTGTTCCCCTGCCTGTCCAGTTGCACAGATGGCGACGCCATGGATGCCTGCCCGTGGTCTGATGGTCCGCTGATCAATAATTTTGTTAGCGACATGGGCGTTGTCGGCATTTCGCAGAGACATGAAGAAGTCATCACGCAGATATTGCGATTTAGCAATACGCTAGGGCTGACCGTGATTGATGAGCAGGAAGGTGTAATACACAGGCCACAGCGCTATCGCATCGTGCTACAGGGTATCAAAGAAGACCTGACTGTCACTGCTGTAGCTGACAAACTGGCCCCCTTGTTCAAGCGCACTCCGGTGCAAGTTGCGGATATGCTCGCGCAACCTGGCCTGGTGCTGAAAAAAGACCTGACGCAGATTGTCGCCCAAAACTATGTGGCTACACTGGCGCAATATGGTTGTGTCTGCATCATGGAGCCAAGCGCCGACATCACCAGCACCGCCGCAGAGCAAAGCGCGGCTGTGCCCGACGAAAACCCGGAGCAAGCAGCAGCAACGACGACGGTTACGGCGGCCGTAGACACGGACGAAGCAATGCAGCGCTGGATAGCCTATAACAATACGGGCAAAAAGAAAGAAGAGGCAGACAAGCCTGAACCTGAAATCGTTAACTACGACGATATCCGTATTGCGGAACTGGCTGATGGTCAAAAGCAGCTGATTTATGCTGTGGTGCTGAATTTTGTAGTGATCAGCATGAAGAGTGATGTTATTGGTTTTTTCACGATTGCATTTTGCCTGCTGCCCGTTGAAGTCATGTTCTTTGCCGGTTATTTAAAACTGGCCGCCAATATGGGCTTCAACAACACCATGAGAAAGGTCATCGCTTACGGTTCCATGGTGCCGCTCGTGAACACCTTTATCTTGCTAGCCATCAATGATGAAGTCAATCGCCAGCTCAAGGATGCAGGCTTGCGGCCAAGTATCCTTGGCCTGTCTGCAAAACAGCGCGCCAGCCTGAATGAGGATATATGCCCACCACCTGGCCGCCCGCTAAAGTGGGCGATAGGCACGGCAATTTTCATCGCTGCCGTGATAGGCATCGCGCATTGGAGAATCAGCATACCCAAAGATAAGCGCCTGGATTCCAGCTTGCCATGCGCGATGATGGGTAAATGGGTGTTTACAGGTACCAGCACGCAGAAAATATTGCGCCTGGATAAGGATGGCAATATGCAAAGCAGTGCCGGTATCATGGGTACTGCACCTTACAGCGGCCTGGACGGTACATGGAAGGTACAGGACAGGCACCTGCTACTGCAGGATAAAAATGACCGCCCGGCAAAACAGGGCAAGCCTGTCATTCTCAGCAAGGATGGCAAAACCATGACACTGATCGATGAAGAAAATGAAAAGCAAGACTATATGTTGATCGAAGCTCTGGCACCGTACAACTGTAATCACTAATTGTTGTTGACCAAACTCTTGCCAGCCTCCTTACTCAGTCGCAAATGCCGCTTTTCTGAAGCGTGCGATACGCTCGTCTGTAGCAGGGTGACTGGCAGTATAGTCATACACTGAGCGTAGCCAGTTTGGCGTAGCATCTTTACTGCTTCTTCTGTTTTGGCTACTCATGAAAGCAAGTGCGTCAGCCAGCCGGCCAGGTGAAATATGTCTTTGTGTCAAAAGATCGATAGCGTAGATATCTGCTTCGGTTTCCATCGCACGTGTATATTCTTTGCTGATTAAAGCCGCAGGCGCGAGAGCCGCAACTGAGCTGACATCACCAAACAGGCTGCCCAGGGCAACTGTCATGAAACCCTGGCTGATCAGGCTGCGCATACCGTGACGCTGCTCTATGTGGCCGATCTCATGGGCCATCACACCAAACAATTGTTCGGCCAGAAAACCGTTCAACTCCCTGTCTGCATCACCGACGAGTAGCGTAACCAGTTGATCTGTCACGACTATCGTACCGCCCGGCAAAGCGATGGCATTTGCCCCCATTTCCGGCGCATTGCGCACTTCCAGATGTATGGGCACGTGCGTATCCTGGGGACGCAGGCGGCGCAATAATTGTTCTACGCGCGCGATGCTGCTGTCACTGAGCTTGCTTGGTTTGAAAATGGTCTGGTCCAGCACATTCATCACTTCGGCACCCAGCGCACGTTCATAGCTGACAGGAACCAGAACTGCGGCCTTGCCGGCCAACACGGGCAATCCCCATTTATAAGCTGAAAACACGATACCGGCCATGACGATGACAGCCAGCAAGGCTGCCTGCCATTTGTGCTGCCAGCGCTCTATCGTGGATGGATGATAGCCAAGGTGTGCAAGCAGGCTTTGCTTGTCAGCCTGGTCACGGATTTCACAATGGCTGCCGTCGGCAAAATTGAGTATGCAAGGAGCATTTTTAAATGCTTCTTCCAGTTGCAATTGACTCTTGTCTATCTGCCTGTCTATACCCTCACCTGCCAGGCTGATGCCCGTAGTTTGAAAATACAGAATGACTTTGTGCAGCAAGGCCTGACGGTGGTCGAAATAATGCGCTTGTATCATATACATGTATCCTACCAGGACAAATCAAAACCAAACAAGTCTGCCGTGCTGTCACCACTGGCCTGACCTATCTGGCCTGCTTGTCCTTCTTGCGCAGCTTGTGCACGCTGAGCGGCCAGCAATTGTTCAAAGCCAGCAGCTTTAAGACTGACGTGTTGCAAGCGGAAGCGATAAATATTCACGACCGCAAAAGGCCGGTACAGACCCAGCGTCAACATGGTCAGGATAAGATTTTTTACCTGCAACAAGTAATAAGCTTTGTAAGGCAAATGCGAATCTATTTCTATGCCGGGAAAGCGGGTTGCATTCCAGGATTTGTTCCAGACTTTGACTTGCAACAAGGTACTGAAACTGAGGAAGCTGGCATAAACGAGCAAAACTGCCAGAAACCCTAAGGGAAACAAAAGCCAACCGTAGGTATCCATGAAAAGTTGGTAATCTGCAGGAGAGTGCATTTTGAGCGACGAAAAAAAGACCGCGCTGCCCATGCCTATCATCATGACAAAGATCAGCAAGGCCAGGCAGGACATAAAATAGGATAAGAAAAAAGCTCCTTTGGTGAGGCTGCAACTACTCCTCAATTCGCCAAAAGCCAGTTCTTTGTGCTGGTAAATACGCATGCGCGCATGCAACCAGGGCCAGCTCAGATAAGGGATAAATGTGAAAACAAAAATACCCACATAATATGGAAAGAAAACGCCAAGCAAACCGGGCAACAAGATAATCAGAGCAACCGGCAAATACGTTGCGTAAGCACCGGCAAGCGTGCCATGAAATTGCAAGCGCAAGCCAAAATAACTGGTATTGCGCAGACGAAACCGCAAGGCACTGCGCATCATCCACGGCACCCCCAGCAACAAGATTGCAAACAAACTCAGTGCCAGCGTTTTTGAAAAAGTGAACAGATAGTGGTAGCAAAACAGCAGTATCACCGCGATAACCCGGCCGCGGAATATGGTTTTGGGATCACCATGAAAATTAAAGACGGCACCGTTCAAATGTGTATTACGGTCAAAATACTTGAGCCGCCTTACCTTTGCCCACGCGGAATAAATACCCAAAGTCGCCATGCTCAGGCAGAGATTGACGATCCAGATACGGAAATATTCCTTGCCTGTGCCAGTGAATGACAGATGGTATTCAGTCAGCTGTCCGCTCGTCACTGCGGTACTGGCAACTGTTACAGGATAATGATCTGGAATAGTCGTTGCGGGCTGGGTATCTGCCGCAGGCGGCCACATCGCTGCAGCCCCGGTTTGTATTTGCATGCCTGACAGTCTTTATGATCTTATGGATTTATCTGCTTTGCCCTGCACTTTTGGCAAGGACACAGGAAAATAACATAAGATCAATGACTTTGTAAAATTTTGTTACACATCCCTGCGCAGGCTGTTGCTGTTGCTTTTGCTCGGTGCGATTCAATCGCACTATTTTGCTGCCGCCCTGAACCTTGCCACCCTGTCTTCAGTCGCCGGATGGCTGGACATGTATTGGGTGATACGCTTGGTGGTGGATTCTTGTGCGGCTTCACGCTTGTGCATTTTTTCCATGCGTTCCAGCGCATCTGCCAGGCGGGCGGGTGACAAGCCTGTTTCCTTCATGCGCCTGATCGCATAGTCGTCGGCTTCGGTTTCCATTTCACGCGAAAATTCCATATTCACGACCCCGGCAGACGCCAGGCTGACGACGGAACTGAAATCAGAAAACAGGCTGCCCGCAATCACCGTCACCATGGCGTCACGCACCAGGCGGCGCATGCCATGATTTCCTTCGACGTGGCCGATCTCATGCGCCAGCACACCCGCCAGTTCTTCGGCCCCTGCCGGACTCAAGCCACGGTCTTTATTGGTACTGAGCATCTCTATCATGGCGTCGGTAACGACTATGGTGCCGCCTGGCAGGGCAAAGGCGTTGGCACCGATATTCGGGGCATTCCTGATTTCCAGCCGCATGGGTATGCGCCCATGTTCGGGCATGACACGCTCTATCGCTTCTTTGGCCTGGGCTATGCGTTGATCACTTAAATGGCTGCGGCTCAGCACTGATTTGTCCAGCAGTTTCATGACTTCGTCGCCAAGGGCCTGTTCATACTTGCCAGGCAGGCGAGCAGCGATCTTGTCAGCCAGCAAAGGCACACCCCATTCACGTGCTGCCAACAGCAATGCCGCCATGACGATGATTGCTGCCAGTGCCCATTTCCATTGTCTTTGCCAGCGCTGCACGAGGCTGGGCCGGTAATCAAGAAAATCCAGCAGGGTTTGCTGGTCTGCCCTGTCATGGATTTCGCAATGGCTGCCGTCTGAAAAACTGAGTATGCAGGGCGCATGTTCAAAGGGCTCTGACACCTGCAATCTTTTTCTCCTGACGGGATATTGCTTGCCATCAAAAATGACATTCACAATATCTTGTTGCAAATCCAGCTGGATGGGCTGTATCCGGCTCTGTTGATGGTCGAAATAATTGGCTTTAATCATGGGTCAATTACCAGGATAAATCAAAGCCAAACATGTCGGCAGAACTGTCACCGGTGGCTTGCGTCTGCCCGGCTCTGCTGATGGCTTGTACCTGATCCAGTTCTTCCGCCATTAGACGTACATACGCCAGGCGAAAGCGATACAGCGCCACGACCGCAAATGGCCGGTACAAGCCAAGGCTGAACAAGGTGAAGAAAAAGTTTTTTACCTGCAAGCGCCAGTAAGGCCAGTATGGCAGTGATGAGTCTATGTCTATACCTGGGAAACTGGTGTTGTCCCAGGATTTATTCCAAGCCACGGCCTGTATATAGCTCAGGCACCCGATTGCGGCCAGCACTGCCGCCAACAACATGAGAAATCCCATGACCAGGAAAAAAACGTCTTTGGTACTACGGATGTATTGCAACAGGCTGCCACCATTTTTTTCTATGACGACAGCAACTATGCCACTCAGAAAAATGCCGACAATCAAAGAACAAAACAGTGCCAGCAATACCCCGACATAACTCCAGCTAAAGGCCCCGCTTTTCATGTCGCAACTGGCGCGCAAATTACCGTAGCTGATATTGTCATGCTGGTAGATACGCATTCTGGCATGCAGCCAGGGCCAGAAAAGATAACCGGCGAAAGCGAAGAATGCCATATAGCTTTCTTCAGGAAACAGCGCACCAAACAAGCCAGGCAAGAGGATCACGAGAGCAACCGGCGCATAGGCCGCATACGCATCCTGTACCGAGCCATGGAACTGGAAACGCAAGCCACGGTAACTGGTCTGATGCAAGCGAAAACGCAAGGCGCTGCGCATCATGAAAGGCAAACCCAGCACGAATATGACGAAAAACAGCAATGCCAGGTTCTTTGATAAGGTGAACAGATAGTGATAACAGAACAGTAAAACCACGGCAACAAGACGGCCACGCAAGATGGTTTTTGCCTCACCATGAAAATTGAAACTGGCACCGGCGAGACTGGTATTGCGGTCAAAATATTCCAGCCGTCTGACCTTGGCCCAGGCCGAATAAATGCCCAGCGTTGCCAGACTCAGGCAAAGATTGACTACCCAGATACGAAAATACTCTTTGCCAGTGCCGCTGAAGCTGAGTTGATACCAGTCTGGCATGCGCGGCTGTTCAGACTTGCTGGCAATAGCTGCGGCCGTAGCGGGCGCCTCAGGCAAGGGATCGATGTCTAAGTCGTTCGTCCATTCCTGGTATTCAACAAGGGGGACAGTGGGTAGCCAAACTTCGGCTTCTTGATGGATTTGCATTGCTGAACGTGGGTGTAGTGTTTATCTGTGATCAGATGCAAATAGATTTTTTCAGCTTTGCTGTATCGAATATATGGATCAGGATGTCTTGATGAGTATGGTTTTATCAGTCTGTCCGTGTCAAGGACATCAAGGATAAAACACACCGACATGAAAGCCTGCCGGTTTCAGTACAGGTAACTCAAAATACAGTTTGATGCTTTGTTCGCCGCCAGCAGCAAAGCCTTTTGCCAGTTTGTCTTTTTCGGTCAGATAGTCTGCCGGGGTAAAAGCGCGCTGCAACAGGGGCTTGTCTTTGATGTCGTTCAGGACCAGCTCTATATTTGGCCAGGTCTGCGCGACGTCGCTCTGGTTCTGGATTTGCATGACCAGCATGAAGACATTGCGCTCTGGTGCCAGGTTTTGCAATTCATTTGAATCAACGGCAATTTTTTCTATTTGTGCAGGCAAAGTCACCTGGCAATTCAGGTATTTGCATGCCTGCAGCAACCAGGGTTTGGTTTCTGGCACACGTGCAGCGAGCTGGTTACGGAAGATATAGGCAGACTGGCCCAGCAACAAAGGCAACAGCAAGCCAACCATCAGGCCCAGCATGATGTTGGCCATGCGTTTGCGGGAACGCTGTTTTTCTGCCTGGATCACAAAATTGGGTTTGGCCGGCTCTTCTTCAGGATCACTGCTGGAGTCTTCATTGGCAGCAGCCTGCTGCGCGAGCGCGGCTTCGGCCTCGCCTATATAGGCTTCACCCTGTATGCCATCAACAGTATTGCCAGTGGCAGCCGTCGCAACCTCATCATTGATGGACACAGCATCATCTGGTGCGGCTACATCAGCGTGGTCTTTGTGGCGCCAAACTTTGCTGGCAGCATGTGCATCGGCTATTTCAGTGGCCGGGAATTCTGGCAGTTTTTCTTTAGCGTCGGCCGCTTCTTCTGCACCTTCGCTGACTGACCAGTCGGCAGTTGGTGGGTCCATCAGAGCGGCGCGGGTTTCCAGTTCCATGCGGGACAAATCAGCGTCCTGCACTTCTTCAGATGGCAACAGGAAGCCACCATCACCGAGGTCAAAATCAAGAGCAGATGAGCTAGTAATGACAGGTTCTTTTTTTAAACCTGCCGGTTCAGGGTCAGCCTTGAACTGGCTGAGCGGGTCCAGCACAGGTTCAAGCTTTTGCGTCTCTGCGGTGGTGGGTGTCGTGCTGACTGGAGTAACAACAGTAACAGCGGCGGGAGTAAGCGCAGCGGGAGTAACAGCGGCAGGAGTAAGCACGGCGGGCCTGGCTGCCGGAGGAATATCCCTGGGCATGTCAAAAGCTTCTGCCTCAAATTCCAGCTCGGCCTTGCTGATGGCGGCCAGCACTTTTGTTGCGGGCCTGGCAGTAGCGCTGCTTGCTGGCTTGCCGACAGCTGCGGGCCTTTCTGGTGGCACCAGGCTGTCTGACAAGAGCATGTCTTCTTGCGGCAGCGCATCGGGCGGAAAGAAGCGGCCCACAGGAGTGACGGGAGACGGCGGCACTATACGCGTCTGCTCGAAATTGGGCTCAGGTTCTATCAGGAACGACAGATGTTCTGCCGGTAGTGGCTTGGCGTCCTGCTTGAGTTCCGGCTTGGGTTCTGGCTTGCTTTCTGCCACAACTTCGCTTGCCGAGGCAGACGTGACTGGTTTTGCTGCTGGCGCTGGCACCGCTGCACTGACTTGCGGCCTGACAGGTGCAACAGGTTTGTCAGGTGCAACAGGTTTGTCAGGTGCTGCCGGTGTGGCTGGTGCTACTGGTGTGACTGGTGCGGCACTAGCCGCCGCTGGCACGGTAGCGACAGTTGCTGTTGCTACCATCGGTGTCGCCTGAGTTGGGACACTCGCAATACTTGCTGGTCTGGCAGACGTTGGAGAGGGTACCGGTGCCGGTACAGGTTTTTGCCCATCGCCAGGTAACAGATTTTCTACCGCATTAAAAGTTTGCTGGCATGAGCCGCAACGCACCAGGCCCGCATGCAATTTCAACTGATCATTGGCTACCTTGAAGGCAGTCTGACAGTGGGGGCAGCGGGTCGCCAGTGCCATAGTCGCCTCAGTTAGCCAAAGAGCCTGACAACGCGACCCAGCCTTCATGCTCAGCCCAGACGGTGAGCTTGATGAAAGGTTCGTATGCTGCTGCGACTTCTTCGGCCTGCCTTGCCAGTACGCCCGAGAGTATCAGCGAGCCGCCAGGGGCTACACGGCCAGCCAGCATCGGTGCCATCAACTTCAGGGGGCTGGACAAGATATTTGCCACGACCACATCAAATTTCTGTGATGCCGGATGAGCGGCACCAAAACCTTCTGGCAGCGCATATTCAATCTGGCAGTTATTGCGCTCAGCATTGAAATTCGCAGACTCAATTGCTTGCGGGTCAATATCGACACCAATGACGCTGGCGGCACCCAGCTTGCTGGCGACCATGGCCAGGATGCCAGAACCACAGCCATAATCGAGTACAGACAAGTCCTTGGGTGCATGCGCTTCCAGCCATTCCATGCACAGCTTAGTGGTGGGGTGACTGCCAGTACCAAAGGCGAGACCAGGATCAAGCTCCAGGATCAGGGCATCAGGATCAGGCGCGTCATGCCAGCTAGGCACAACCCAGATATTCTTGCCGATATGAATAGGGGCAAACTGCGATTGCGTCAGGCGCACCCAGTCTTGCTCTTCGACATTACGGGTGATGTAGGCTGGCACGACAGTCAGGCCAATCGCAGCGGCAGCTTCAGCCACCAGTTCTGCGTGATCGGCGTCGATATCAGCGAGTGCAACCACGCGGCTGCGGTCCCAGGCGGCTTCATCAGGCTCCATGCCTGGCTCACCGAACAGCGGACGTTCAGCATCCGTACCTTCATCGGCATCTTCCACGGACACCGACAAGGCCCCCGCATCCATCAAAGCGTCCGACAAAGCCTCAGCCTGCTCACGCGCTACTTCTATGACTATTTCTATCCAGCCCATATTGCTACTTTCTTACGTTCTATATACAGCGTTATTACTTCCAGAAACTTCAAGGTACTTCAAGACCCAAAGGCTCAGCACAGAGCAAGGAAAGGCAGCCTGCATGCTGCCTTCGTTTCGCAGGCGAACGGCATGCCGTTCGAAACCCCTGCTACACCACAGAGGGGGCACAGAGATGCACAGAGAAAATCAAGAGAAAAAATCACTCATCGACGCTACGCACATAAAGATGAATATGCTGTGTTTGTTTAACTTCGTGCGTTAAAAATCTCAATAGCAAAAAGCTTACCACAGAGGCTCCATAACAAAGCCAAAAGCACAGGGAAAAACTTGTGTTTTCTCTGTGCTTCTTTTTGACGGAATTTTTACATCCCGCCTATCCCGTAGGTTGGGCTACGGTTTACCAGCCCAACACTGGGCCTTCGATTAACGTTTACACAGAATCGGATGCTGAGTGTTGGGCTGGTGATGCGTAGCCCAACCTACATTGCTGAGCCTCAACAAACGTATGCGTTATTCAAACGCCGAGTGTTGGGCTGGTAAAGCGTAGCCCAACCTACGCTCTAACGCCTTCCTCGGCACCCTCTGTGTCTCCGTGTTGAGAGGTCTTAAGCTCTTACTTACTTTTCTTCGACAACTCCGGCATATCTGCAAGCTTATGCTCAAGGTAGTGAATATTCGTACCACCCTCAATAAAGCGTGCATCTATCATCAGTTCGCGGTGCAGGGGGATGTTGGTTTGTATGCCTTCTACCACCATCTCTGACAAAGCGATCTGCATGCGGCGGATCGCCTGTTCGCGGGTTTCACCGTAGGCGATGACCTTGCCTATCATGGAATCATAATTCGGCGGCACGAAATAACCTGCGTAGGCATGCGAATCCACCCGTATGCCAGGGCCACCCGGTGTATGCCAAGAGGTGATGCGACCTGGCGAAGGGATGAACTTGAACGGGTCTTCGGCATTGATACGGCACTCAATGGCATGGCCCTTGAGCATGATATCGGTTTGCTTGAAGCGCAGCTTTTCATTGAAGGCGATGCGGATTTGTTCTTGTACGATATCAACACCAGTAATCATTTCTGTCACTGGATGCTCAACCTGCACGCGGGTATTCATTTCTATGAAATAGAATTCGCCGTTTTCGTACAAGAATTCAAAGGTACCAGCGCCACGATAACCTATCTTGCGGCAGGCGGCAGCGCAGCGGTCACCGATTTTTTCGATGATCTTGCGTGGTATGCCTGGTGCCGGTGCTTCTTCGATGACTTTTTGATGGCGGCGCTGCATGGAGCAATCACGCTCACCGAGCCAGATGGCATTGCCATGCTGGTCAGCCAGGATCTGGATTTCCACGTGACGTGGGTCTTCCAGAAACTTTTCCATATACACTTCTGGATTACCAAATGCTGCACCAGCCTCTGACTTGGTCATGGTGACTGCATTGAGCAAAGCCGCCTCAGTATGCACTACGCGCATGCCACGTCCACCACCGCCGCCAGCGGCCTTGATGATGACGGGATAACCAACCTTGCGGGCTGTTTGCACGATGACTTTAGGGTCGTCCGGCAATGCGCCTTCAGAGCCTGGCACACAGGGCACACCAGCCTTGATCATGGCGTGCTTGGCAGATACCTTGTCACCCATCAAGCGGATGGATTCTGCACGCGGGCCGATGAAAACAAAACCGGATTGCTCTACACGTTCAGCAAAGTCGGCATTTTCAGACAAAAAACCATAACCGGGGTGGATAGCCTGAGCATCAGTCACTTCAGCGGCGCTGATAATGGCTGGCATGCTCAGGTAACTTAAATTCGACGGAGCCGGGCCTATGCAAACAGATTCGTCGGCCAGCTTCACATATTTTGCTTCGCGGTCAGCCTCAGAGTGCACGACCACGGTTTTGATACCCATCTCGCGGCAGGCGCGCTGGATACGTAGCGCGATTTCACCACGATTGGCGATAAGAATTTTTTCAAACATGATTTAACTTTGCGGTGGCAATGGTTGCAATTGCGTGAGCAGAAAACCTGTCCGGTATGATTGCCCTCAACACGGGCAGCGGACTTCAGTTCGCGCACGCGCGCCTGGATCAGCCAATCACGAACAGCGGCTGGCCGTATTCAACAGGCTGACCATTTTCAACCAGAATCTGTTTGATCGTGCCGGTGAAATCGCTTTCGATTTCATTCAGCAATTTCATTGCTTCGATAATGCAAAGGGTGTCGCCAGCATTGACGCTCTTGCCGATATCAGCAAAAGGAGCGGCACCTGGGGAAGCAGAGCGGTAGAAAGTACCGACCATAGGAGATTTAACAATATGACCATCTGGCACCACTGGTGCTGCTGCAACAGGAGCGGCTGCGGCTGGAGCAGCTGCAGGCATCATCTGGTGCTGGGGTTGCATCATGACTACCTGGTTTTGCGGCATCGCAGAAGATTTGACGATGCGGACTTTGCCTTCACCTTCAGTTACTTCGAGTTCAGCGATATCTGATTCTGCTACAAGGTCGATCAGGGTCTTGAGTTTTCTTAAATCCATGTGGAATCCCCTTGAAAAAAGTGGTTCTGAATTAATTGGGACGCACAATACTGAGCACAAAAACAGCTCTACAATTGCCGCCGAAGTTTGGATTATATACGAAATAAGCTGGCTTTATCAGCAAATTACGCGAAGATGCGAGAATTTAAATATTTTTCAGGGAAAAGTCAATCGCCAGACGGTAACCTTCAGTACCGAGGCCGCAGATGACGCCTTTGGCAATTGCAGACAAATATGAATGATGTCTGAAGGCTTCTCTTTGATGTACATTCGATATATGTACTTCAATAAACGGGATCGCCACGCCTGCGAGTGCATCCCTCAGGGCAACACTGGTATGCGTCAGGCCGCCCGGGTTGATGATAATAGCATCGACTTGCTCATTGCGGGCAGCATGGATGCGGTCAATTAATGCGCCTTCATGATTACTTTGAAAAAATGACAACTCTGCGCCAGCTGTTTTTGCCTGCTCCTGCGCTGCAGCCTCTATCTCGGCCAGGGTATTAGCGCCATAGGTAGCGGGCTCGCGGGTGCCGAGCAAGTTCAGATTGGGGCCATTC
Organism: Undibacterium sp. Tian12W; assembly: GCF_049339405.1. Taxonomy (NCBI): domain Bacteria; kingdom Pseudomonadati; phylum Pseudomonadota; class Betaproteobacteria; order Burkholderiales; family Oxalobacteraceae; genus Undibacterium; species Undibacterium sp. Tian12W. Next base: position 237,177 of record NZ_JBMPPK010000010.1, on the reverse strand, counting down.
AGCAGCAATAGTTTGCGCGCCATAGTCACTTACAATTTGACGAAGATGGCCGCATTTTGCCGCTAATCGACGCAGATTGGCAAGGAAAAACGACGCGTCTTTTATTTTTCCAAAGAATATTTGGCAATATCGGTATGCAATTCATCCATTTTCAGGCGACCAAGATAAGATTTTACGACCTTGCCTTCTGCATTAATCAATACGGTAAAGGGCAAGCCGCCACCGGTATTACCTAATTGGCGCGATAACTCAGAACCTTCCATGCCCGTAGAAAACAAGGGATAACTGATTTTATATTTTTTTGCAAAATCAGCAATATTTGTCGGACTATCTATACCCAGGCCCAAAATCTGTATGGATTTGCCTTTGAATCCATCTTGCATGGCAGACAACTCAGGCATCTCTTGCACGCAAGGCGCACACCAGGTCGCCCAGAAATTCACGACCAGGAACTTACCCTGCCATTCCGCCATCAATTGCGGTTTGCCTTCGCTATCCTTGAACTGCTGCGCCATCAATTGCGCGACCGACTTGTCGGCAGGTGGCTTGGGCGTGGTTTGGCGGTTGCCCGCGTATATACCCAAACCCGCAAACAGCAAACCCAGCGCTACTGCCAGGCCAATAAACTTCTTATTCATAAATACCCACTCACATAAATCCAAAATCACGGCTCAAGGCAGGGATATTAGCCTAGCTGGGAGATTTATGCTGCATCAGTAAGCGAATCAGTAAGCAAGTCAATGAGCGAAGCCGGGCGGATGACGGCTCGCCACCGGGCATCGGTCCCGGCACTATCCGTAGAAAAATCACGATACATATCATTGATATATATCATCATCGAATATGAAAAATTGGTATATACTTTTGATACATACCATGACAGGAGAAGCAAATGTCATCTACAGCAAAGTTGTTTACTACCGGCCGCAGTCAGGCAGTAAGACTGCCTTTGGAATTCCGCTTCCAGGGAACGGAAGTGTTCATACGCCGCAATCCTGACACGGGTGAAGTCATACTCTCACCCAAGCCTGTGACATGGACAGATTTTTTCGCCCTGGCCGACAGCGTTGATATTCCGGCAGATTTCATGTCTGAGCGTGACGACAAGCCTGCAGAAGAAAGGGATTTGCTTTGAGCAATATGCGCTACATGCTTGATACCAACATGGCAAGCTATATCATCAAAGGCAATTTCCCCGAAGTCCGTCAGCGCCTTGCCTCCCTCCCCATGGACAGTATCGTGATCTCGGTTGTTACCGAGGCAGAACTACGTTATGGGCTGGCACGCAAAGGTAATCCGGCAGCCTTAAGCAATCTGGTCAATGAGTTTCTTTTGCGCGTAGAAATACTAGCCTGGGATAGTTCGGTCGCCATCACCTATGCCGACTTGCGGGCATCTTGCACCGCATCCGGCATAGTCCTTGGCGCGCTCGACATGATGATTGCAGCCCATGCCATTGCAGTGAAAGCCCGTCTGATAAGCCATGATAAAGCCTTTTCCCTGATACCTAATAATGCACTTGGTATTGAGGACTGGATCAGCCAGACCTGAGTGATTATTCGTTCCTGATGCTTGCAACACATTCACATCAGTTAAAGTACTGACTCAAGAAAGAGGCGAGGCATTAAACTATTCCTCGCCCCTGTCCGATACTGGCACTAATTACCCTTCCATATCCATCAAAAAGATAGACTCCGACCAAGTCACGGCATCCAGCTCACGCACGGCATTACGTAACTGGGTTTCCAGCCTGGCGCTGGCAGCAGGATCTGCTGACACACTGAGCAATTGCGCAGTATCAGCGCTTGTTCTTTCACTAGCCTGCAACCCTGCTCTCTGCTCTTGCGATGGCAGCAGGCGCTCCAGCATTTCTGGCTCAGCCATGATGCTGAAAAAGAGTTTGATGACTTGCAGTGGGCTGAGCTGGTCTTTGCAGTCTTCCCAGATTGCCAATTCCAGCCATTCAATGACAGCTTCACCCAGTTGTATCTGTCTGAGCCCGGCAAAACTGTCTGGCCACAATTGCTCGTCGAAGTATCTGAGCAAGAGTGTCAGGCCCAGCGGTGTCAGCCCCTGATAATGCATGTCACGGCAGATTATCCTGTCCGCCCCAACAGCGTTGGCGTATTCAAAAAACGCTTGCATTGCCTCTGCATCAAGTACCGACCATTTTGCAGCAGGCGATGGCAGATTACTGGCGTCCATGGAACGTTCACCCGGTTCATCAGCCATATCCAGAGCGGCAAGTTTGGACAATTTCCAGGCCGCCAGCCTGCTGCGCAGATCCGGCGCGGCAGGCACAGGTGCCGCCTGCGAGGACAAGGAATAGGCCGCACCACCGGCGGCAGCGGGCGCAGCCATGACCGGCGCGGAGCAAACACCGCCCGCGATAGCCCCCAGCCCACCCCAACCTGCCGCCAACATATGCGCTACCTCCATCAGGGCAGGCATATCCAGTGGCTTCTCATCTTCTGCTCTTTCCTCGACGATCAGGAAGCTGGTTTCTGTGCAGATCAATTGATATTGCACCGCCAGTTCCTGCACGACCGATAGCTGCTCAGTCATGCCTTGCATACCGGACAAATAAGTCGCCGCAGCCACGCGTGACAAACTGGTATCAGCCTGCAAGTCCGCTGTCAATGCAAGGCTGCCCAATTCGACTTCTTCAACCTGCCCTGACAAGCGACCAAACAGCTTCATCTGACCCTGAGGTTTTTCTGGCAAGAGGTAAAACATGTTCAGGGTTTCGCCTTTGAAGACACTTGCAGGCATAGCCGTGGACCACAGTGGTTGGCTGGCAAAGCCGGTGTCGATGCGAATATCCTGCCAGACTGGCGAGCGCAATTTCATGAACATGCGCAGGATGGCGGGTGCCACATCTTCGCCCGGCGCCACATATTCACAAGAACCACCACTGGCCCTGGCCAGACGTTCCAGATGCACTTCTGCCGGGCTGGAACCTATGCCAACAATAAACACCCTTTGCCCGGCAGCGCGGGCGCTGCTGATGAGGCTATCGACGCTGTCGATTTCTCCATCAGTAATCATCAGCACATCGCTGCGCCCGCTGCTCTGTATGGCAAAGGTAGATTCCAGCGCCAATGCCATCTCGGTACCACCAAGATTGGCATGAAGCTCATCTACCCAACGCAATGCTGCTGCCTTGCTGGGTTTGGCAAACTTCCACATCGCTGGTGAACGGTGCTGCACTTCACTGCCAAAGCGTGACAGGGAAACATGATCCCCGGCACTGAGTTGTTCGACTATCTCTCTCAGGGCCGTGCGTGCAGCCTGTATGCTGTCGCCATTCATGGAACCTGAGCAATCAACCAGCAGCTTGACGGCCACATCAGTCATGTCAGCAGCCGCAATTTGCGGGCAAAAACTGGCCAGCAAAGCGACATGTTCAGGCTGATGATAGTCCCGTCCAAGAACACTGAAAGCCTGCTGACTGAACTGATCCAGGCACAGCACAAAATCACGGTCGAGATTACCCTTGCGTGACAGGCTGACGATCGTGCCGCCATCGCCAGGCATGACGCTGATGGGATGGCTGGGCGAGGCAATACGCGCACCCGCCACTTCAGCCGCCAGGCGCAAGCTGATCTCAAACGGATACTCGATGCGTATGTCATGCCTGGGAGTCGTCAAGCGCTCAAACAGGTTTTGCTTTTTGGCCGCGACCGCCTCCGTCATTTCATAGCGTGGCGCAATCACTGTTGGTACACAAATGCGCAAGGCATTCATGCCATCCATCTCGGCAAAGCGCAGGCTTTGTGCGTAATGCATGCTCAGCGTGCACGCTTCACCCGGCGCCAGATTGCCTATGCTGAGGCTATAACTGCGGTCACCATTTTCTTGCAGCATGAAAGCTGTATTGCCTTCAGAGATGGCTTCTTCATAATCGATTTCAGCCTTTTTCCTGGGTACGACAGCGCCAGATAATTTCCTGCCATCCAGCTGGACTTCTATATCCAGCAAAACTGCATCCACAGGCAAAGGAAAGGTATATAAGACCTCAACATGTTCTTTGTCCGATGGATTGATAAAGCTTTGTGTAAGCTGCATGTCCAGCAGCATGCCTTGTATGACACCCATCGCACTGACCTTGGTCAAGGCCATTGCCTGCCCCAGGCTGGATTGTATTGTGGCTGTATTTTGGTTAAACATATTCATCCTCTCTCTGCTAGCCATTCGCATTAATGCATACTGTTATGCGTGCTGTCATGCGTCCTGGCTGTTTTTCATACGCTCTGCCAATTCGATAGCCTGCCTGACGAATTCCCTGAGCTGCTCCGGGGTCCAGCCTGCTTTGCCGGCATCGATCACCATCTCCACCCCCTGCGCTACCGTCAAATGTGTACAGACAGAAATTGACCCGATTTGCTGCGGTTTTACTTCCAGCGGGGCAGGTGCGCCATGCAACAATTCACGTATGCGCTCCAGTGATACTCCCGCAGAACCCCACTTCTTGATCAGCAACAATTGTTCGAGATGCTGCGCTCCATAACGCGCCGCCCGCGTCCCGCCTTCAGGCTTGCTGACCAGACCTATCTGCATGTAGTAACGCACAGTGCGTACTGACATCTCTGCCATCAAACAGAGTTCAGGGAGCAGATAGCTGCTGTCTTTTTTATCAGAAGAAGTATTCATACAGTACTTTATAACAGTTAAACTGTCATTATTCAAGTTTACTTTTTTGGAAAATGTTTGGCTCCCGATCAATCCAGGGATTGAATCAGTATAAAATCAACAACCATGAAAAAAACAATCAAGCAAAACACAGGGCTCAACTTGCCACTTAAATCTCCAGGAGCAGAACAGTTTAAAAAGAGGGCTATACCTATCTCCTTGTTACTCGGCATATTTTCTGCTGCTATCTGTTATATTTTTTTGCTGTTGCAACTGACTGCCATGTCAGGCACCAACAACATCAGCAGGCAACTGGTGGTGATTGCCAATTCCCCTCAAGTTTCAGCAACTTTGAATTTGTCACCCAATTGCAGTGTGTGGACTTTGCAAGCATTAAGACTTGAATGTGGTGAAGTTCAAGTGGCAGAAGAATATGTCAACAAGGGACAACTCCCTCAATTGATAGCTGCACTGACAAATCCTTGTGTAAGCATGCAGGGCCTGCCAGAAGCAGACCGGGACAAAGCACGCCGCCACTTTCAGTGCGATGAAAATCCCATCCCCTACAAGGCAACGGTCAGCATCGTCAAAATCACTACCACGCACCCTGAGCCAAGAACAAACATCAACAAGAAAGAAAAAGTTGGCGAAATTGTGATCAACAAGTTTTAGCCACATCAAGGCAATCAAACCCAAGGCGAAGCTGCATGAATTTATGCAAATCGTTCAACTTGACATAAATTCGTTTATAAACGAAACTTGATTATGTACGATATCAAACACTATTTAAGCTCGGACAATAAAGACGTTTACTTTGACTGGGTTCGCAAGCTGCGTGATGTTAAAGCAAGAATTGCCATAGATCGTCGCATTAACCGGATTGAGCTTGGCAACTTTGGTGATCACAAATTTTGTCGGGATGGTATTTGGGAGTTACGCATAGACGTTGGTGCAGGATATCGAGTTTATTATGCAATTTCGGGCAAGGAAATTGTTTTGCTCTTATGTGGCGGCGACAAAGATACGCAAGACAAGGATATAGCCAAAGCCTGCGATTATTGGCAAGATTGGCAGAGGAGAATAGGTGATGAAGGATAAAAACCATGACGAGGCAATGGCCGAACTATTTCAAAATGACCCGGCATATGCGGTGCAATTGCTCAATAGCATACTTGAGGATGGCGATCAGGGTGAACTGCTTATCACCTTAAGGCAAATGACCAAGGCTTTTGGTGGCGTACCAGCAGTGGCTGAAACAGCACATTTGAGTACAACCCAGCTTTATCGTACGTTATCGCCGGATGGAAACCCTGTATTAAGCAGCTTGTCTGCCATACTTAAGGCAATGGGATTAAGGCTTGCGGTAGAAACGATAGATTCCAGCCACGCAATACCTGAATTGCCCTGATATACCTTCCTCGCTGAGCTGTGACAGGCATCATAAAGAAAAAGGCTTGCAGGTTTATACCTGCAAGCCTTTTTTGTCATCTCAGCACCAAGTCTAATGCGCCCCACCCGCATCCACAGGTACCGCCGATTTTTTTGGTTTGGTCAACCACACCAGACCGATGAGACCGATGAACATATAGGCCGACATCCAGAAAATATCCGTCGCAGCCATGGTGCTGGCCTGTACGCTGATGGTGCGGTCGATGATGGCGTAGGCACCTTGTTCTGGTATGCCTTGCTGCATCAGGCCTTGCACGGTTTGCACAAAGGTCGGGAAGCTGCTGCCGGTGTTCTCGGCGATCTGGGCATGGTGCAGGGTACTGCGGCTATCCCAGATGGTGGTCATGATGGAGGCGCCCATGCCACCGCACATGATACGCACGAAGTTCGACAGGCCCGATGCTGCCGGGATCTTATCCGGTGGCTGGCCTGACAGGATGATCGACGTCAATGGGATGAAGAACATCGACATCGCTGCACCCTGTATCAAGGTAGGGATCAGCAGGGTATAAGTATCCACCTCGGTATTGAAACGCGAGCGCAGGAAGAACACTACCGCAAACCCCATAAAGGCAGCAGACGCAACCTTTCTGGCATCCACTTTGGGCAATATCTTGCCTATGATGGGTGACAGAATAATCGCAAAGATGCCGACTGGTGCCATGACCTTGCCCGCCTCAGTCGCGGTGTAAGCCAACTGCGTCTGCAACCATAACGGCATGATGACCAGGCTACCAAAGAACAGGCCATAACCTATCGAAATCGCCACCACCCCGGCACTGAAATTACGACCCTTGAACAGCGACAGATCAACCACGGGATGGTCTTGCCCCAGCTCCCACACGACAAAATAAATCAGGCCTATCACAGCAATCACCGTCAACAGGACAATCTCGCCAGAATTGAACCAGTCCAGCTCCTTACCCTTGTCGAGCATGATTTGCAAGGCACCGACCCAGATCACCAGCAAGAACAAACCGACCTTGTCGATAGGCAGACTCTTGATGGCAGATTCGCGTTTGCGGTAGATGGACCAGGTGGCCCAGGCAGTAAACAAACCTACCGGGATGTTGATATAAAAAATCCAGGGCCAGGAATAATTATCCGATATCCAGCCACCCAGCAAAGGACCCATGATAGGCGCGACGAGAGTGGTCATCCCCCATAGCGCCAGCGCCATCGAGCTTTTAGCGGGCGGATAACTGCCCAGCAACAAGGCCTGTGACAACGGGATCATCGGGCCAGCAACTGCACCCTGCAAAATACGCGCAGCAATCAAAATCTCGATATTCGGTGCCATACCACACAGCCACGATGAAATGACGAACAGCAGGATGGATGACAGGAACAACCTGACCTGACCAAAGTGCGTCGTCAGCCAACCCGTCAGCGGCACGGAAATCGCATTTGCCACCGCAAACGAGGTGATGACCCAGGTACCTTGCTGTGGCGAGACGCCGAGATTACCCGAGATCGCCGGTATCGATACGTTGGCAATCGATGAATCCAGCACATTCATGAACACCGCCAGCGACAGGGCCAGCGTGCCCATTGCCAACTGCCCACCTTTCAGTGGTGGATGCGGTGCCTGAGGACGTGGCGCGCTCATTACGCACCCTTGCCTGTAGATTTAACTGCAGCGCTGTGATTTTCTTTATGGTCGTCTTTGTGATCGTCTTTGTGATCCTTAGTACCCGGCAAATTCGCCGCGATAATCTCGGCAATGCGCTGGTCAGCATCTTTACCGTTTTGTTCAAACACCGCAGTCTGGTAAGCAGGTGCCGTGCGGGCAGCCGCAGTTACCGGTGCGCCTTGCTGTTGCGAGATATTGACCTGTACCTGCATGGAGACACCTATGCGCAGCGGATGCGCTTCCAGTTCTTTAGGATCGAGGCTGATACGTACCGGCACACGCTGTACCACTTTGATCCAGTTACCGCTGGCATTTTGTGCTGGCAGCAAGGCAAAGGCAGAACCCGTACCTGCCGACATGCCAAGCACTTTGCCGTGGTAAGTGACGTCACTGCCAAACAGATCAGAATGCAATTCCACATCCTGGCCTATACGCATATGGGCGAGCTGCACTTCCTTGAAATTGGCATCAACCCACAAGGTATTCAAAGGCACGATGGACAGCAAAGGTGAACCTGGCGCAATGCGCTGACCCACTTGCACGGCACGTTTGGCGACAAATCCATTCATCGGTGCCGGCAGGCTGGTGCGGCTCAGTGCCAGCAAAGTTTCACGCACACGGGCAGCGGCACGCAAGACATTCGGGTGCTGGGTGACAGTGGTGTTTTCTGTCAGCGTGCGGTTGGATGTCAGTTGTTCATTGGCCGCTTGCAGGGCAGCTTCTGCACTCTTGACGGCATTGCGGGCATGTTCCAGTTCTTCAGCAGAGACTGCGCCTGTGCTCAGCAACTGGGTACGGCGCGCCAGGTCAGACTTGGCTCTTTCGACTTCGCTGCTGCGCAGGCTGACATTGGCTTGCAGACTGCCGTTATTGGCAAACAACACGCGTACTTCGCGCACAGTCTGTGCCAACTGGGCCTCAGCCTGATCAACAGCTACCTTGGCATCCGTTTTGTCGAGTTCTACCAGGGGCTTGCCAGCTTGCACCACATCAGTATCATCGGCATGAATGGCAACTACAGTACCGGCAACTTGCGATGTCACTTGCACGACATTGCCAGCAGCATAGGCATCTTCAGTATGTTCAAAATTGCGGCCTACTGTATACCACCAGAATGTATAGGCAGTAATTGCCACCAAGACGATGAGGGTAATGATGATCAGCAGTACACGGCGCTTGCCATTTTTTTCTGGTGCGATTTCAGCTTGAGGAGCTACGTTGACAGGTTTGTTTTGATCTGGGGCGTTCATAACGCAGCCTCCGGTGTGTTTTTAACTTGGGATTGAATGATGGTTTGATTGGTGCTGGCAGCAGGCAGGTTCTTGCTTTCATAGCCGCCACCCAGCGCCTTGATCAGGTTGATGCGCGCTTCGGTATGACGCACGGCCAGTTCCAGTGAGAGCTTTTGCTGTGACAGCACGGCACTTTCAGCAGCCAGCACAGGCAGTTTGTTGGCAGTGCCTGCTTTTTGTCTTTGCTGTGCCAGTTGCAGGCCAACGCGGGATGCTTGCTCGGCAGCTTGCTGCTCAACCAATTGCGACTGGCTGGCTTGCAGTATCTGCACCTGGTCTGCCACTTCATGCAGGGCATCCGTCAGGCTCTGGTTGTAGGTCGCCACGGCCACATCATAGGCCGCGACCTTGCCTTTTAATTGCGCACGCAGGCGGCCACCTTCAAATATCGGCAAGCGTATGGCCGGGCCTGCACCTATGATGCCGCTGCCACTATTGGCCAGGTTGGACAGACCCAGGCTGGACAAACCCACGAAGCCAACGATATTGATGTTGGGATAAAACTGGGTCTTGGCGACATCGACATCACTTTGCCCTGCTTCTACACGCCAGCGGGCAGAGACGATATCTGGACGGCGGCCCAGCAATTCCAGCGGCAAATTACCCGGCAATGCCGTATCTGCCACAGGCTGGAATTTTGGTGTGGCGATCAGCCTGCCTTCTTCTGGCCCCAGGCCTTGCAAGGCGGCGATCTGGTTACGCGTCAGCGCCATTGCCTCTTGCCATTGGGCGAGTTCATTTTTAAGGCCAGACAATTGCACCAGGTTTTGCTGCACCTCTACTTTGGTATCGAGACCGGCTTTGACACGTTGTTGCGTCAGGCTGTCAAACTGCTCACGCACTGCCAGTTGCTGCTTGCTAAGTTCCAGTTGTGCGTTTTGACGTGCCAGTTGCAACCAGGCACGGGCGATGGCATTGCTGAGCATCAGGCGCACGCTTTGCGCTTCGGCTTCCGCCACTTTTTCCTGTGACAATGCGCCACGCATTTCAGCACTGTGCTTGCCCCAGAAATCGAGTTCATAAGTAGCATTGAAACTGATCTGGTTATTTGTATTGTAAGTACCAGCCAGTGGTGGCGGCACCAGGCCATGCTCGGTAAAGCGCTGGTAAGTACTATCGACACTCAGATTTGCCGATGGCAATGCATTGGCACCCACGGCGGCAGTGGCGGCCTGTGCCGCCTGTAAACGTGCGGCGGCAGCCTGCAGACTGGGGTGATTTTCCAGAGCGCGGTCTATCAGAGACTGCAATTCTGCACCGCCTATACCTGTCGCCCATTGCAAATCAGGCCAGGCAGCATTACCGCCCTGGTCAGGGAAGGCCCCTGCTTGCGCCGTCAGTGTCTTAAGTTGCGCCTGGCTTTGTATACCTTGAAAACTGACGCAAGCCGACAGCAAGCACAATGCAGATGCACTGAGCAGCAAACGCAGGCTGGCTGCGGCTTTGGCTGGTTTGAAAAGTGATTTTTTCATATGGACGTTCACTAAAAAACGATGACTACAATTAAAAGTCTTTAAATCTACAATGAAGCTATAAAGTGGAGCTAAGATTGGAGCTAAGATTGCTTGCCTGAGCAATCAATTATTCTTTTCCATCCAGGCTTCAAGAATCGGCCTGTTCAACAGCAATTTACGCAAGAGATACTTGAGGAAATTGATTTCTTCAGGAGCAAATCCGGTAAAGCCCACATCCAGCACTTCGGAATAAACAGCTGGCAATTGCGCCGCCAGTTCCTTGCCGCTGACTGTTAGCGCCAACTTGAACAGGCGCTTGTCATTCTCATCGACGATGCGCTGCACGTAGCCTTTGCTTTCAAGTTTGTCCAGCGTGCGTTTCATAGCGGCAGAATCAATAAACAACTCGCGCGCCAGGTCAGCCGCGGTATGGCAGCTCCCCATGGACAACATCATGAATACACTGCCTTGAGCATGGGTAATATCCAGGCGGCGCAGGGATTCATCAATGGCACGTGACAACATGGTGCGGGAACGGGCAAGCAAGTAACCCACGCTTTCTTCAACCTGATGAGCAAAAAACTCTGAATTTTGTATTTCGGGATTCATGGCAGCAACAATATTCATTGACTAGTCAACAGTTTATACCAGTTTAAAAATTTTTGCAGGGCAGCATGAAAATTGATTGCAGCAGCAGATAAATATGCTGCTGTCATAGGAGAAAATGGCCGAAATTGACTCAAAAATAGAGATAAGAATGGAGTAATTCTTTTGCTGCGTTACAAAAAATAACAATCGCGGCACAAGTAATAGCATGCTGATAGCATGCAATGCAGGAATAGGCTTGCTGGCAAAAACAAAGGGGGTCACGGCACAGAATTGAAGAAGATCATATCTGATTGCTAATGCGCTCTATAATCAAGTTCTATAATCAAGCTCTATAATAATTACCTATTTCTCACTGATTTTGCCGATTAAGATAATGTGAGGCTCTTGTCACTTATTGCAGGTAGCCTTAAACAATGATGGAAGGTGCCCCTTCATGACCACCATGACAGCCATAAATACCGAGCGCCCCACCCAGGCCCCAGCCCCCAAAAAATTGCCCATCACTACCCTGGCAATAGGTTTCGTCGTTCTGGTCTGCATGTCTTTGATACTGATACAGGTCTGGGTCACCTGGAAGGCCCGTGAAGTGCAGTTGGCAGAAACCGAGAGGGCAACCTACAATCTCGCCCGGTCCATAGGCCAGCATGCCTACGACACCATAAAAGGGGCAGACACTGTTCTGGTTGGCCTGGTTGAGCGGCTGGAAGTCGAAGGATTGTCGGAATCCCATCTGCAGCGTTTTCATGCCCTGGTCGTCAAACGGGTAGAAGAATTGCCGCAGTTACACGGTATTTTTGTATATGACCAGGCAGGCAACTGGGTCGTCAACTCCCAGCCTGATTTAAAAAAAGGCGCCAACAATTCAGACCGCGAATACTTTATCTATCACCGCGACCACACCGATCGCGGTGTCCATATAGGCCCGCCGATCAAAAGCAAATCGACTGGTGAATGGATTATCACGGTGTCCCGCCGCTTTAACAAAAGTGATGGCAGTTTTGGCGGTGTCGTGCTGGCCACGGTAAAGATGAGTTATTTCAAGAAATTTTATGAGCAATTTGAAATAGGTGATTCTGGCGCGATTTTTGTTGCACTCAACCAAGGCATCATTTTATTACGGCGTCCGTTTGAAGAAAAAACCTTGGGCAAAGATATCTCGCAGTTCCCCTTGTTCCGTGAGTATCTTCCCCAGGCCAGGGCTGCGACCAAGACATTTACTTCTGCTCAGGACGGTGTCGTACGCATCAATAGTTACCGTCAACTCGACGAATACCCACTGGTGGTTTCTGCCGCCCTGTCACGCGATGAAGTCTTGGCGGACTGGAAATCTAACGCCATTATTCACGCCATAGGCGTAGGCTGCCTGGTCATCGTGCTGGCATTTATAGGCTCGCGCCTGATACGGCAAATAGCATTGCGTGTACAGGCAGAGGCCGAGCTGGTCAGGGCACGCAACTCTCTCGAACAATTAAATCAGACGCTGGAAAAACTCGCCATGCAAGATGGCCTGACCGGCCTTGCCAACCGGCGTCAGTTTGATATCGCCCTCAAAGATGAATTCAGCCGTGCCATGCGCAACGCCAGCTCCCTGGCTTTGATCATGATCGATGTCGATTGCTTCAAACAATATAACGACATCTACGGCCATGCCGCCGGTGACGAATGCCTGCGCGCGATCAGTAAAGTAGTGGCCGCCGGCAAACACAGACCAGGGGACTTGAGCGCACGGTATGGCGGTGAAGAAATGGTCGTTTTATTGCCAGGCACCGATGTAGCCGGTGCCATGAAGGTCGCTGAAAGCATCAGACAGGCAATTTACCAGCTGGAACTGAAGCACTCAGGCAATGCCACCGGCGTAGTCACCATCAGCGCTGGCATAGATGCCTTTGTCCCCGTCAGGGAAAACAATCAACCATTGGAATTGATACAAGCCGCCGACAAGGCACTGTATTACGCCAAGTCTCAGGGGCGCAATTGCATACGCGTCAGCAACGGGCATCCAGCCTGAGCTTGCCTTGCGGCCTGAGCCTATGCGGCTTCAAGGCTTCAAGACTTCACCTTCCTGCGCCAGATCGTGTAATAGATCAGCCAGACCGGCATGATGAGAGCGTTGGAAATCAGGAAGGCAAGGCCTGGATTCTTCACGTCACCATTGATGCTCAAGCCTATCGCGATTAATTCTGCATACACAAGCGGCCCGACTACAAACAGGGCAAACCAGGTTTTCTTGACCCAGCTTTTTTGGCTGCTGCTGATACTGGCGATCGCACGGGCTTCGTCTATCGATGCCTGGAAGGGATCATTAGGGCGATAGACGTATTGCGCTTCTTCCAGGGGTTCGGGTGTTTCTGGCTTGTCTGCTGTGACTGGCGCAGCAGCAGGGTCGGCGGAGATAGAGCTGCCCTTGGGCAGCTCCAGGTAAAAATCGCCTGCTTTAAAGCGTTGTGGTGTTTCGCTCATGGTGCAATATGGTACAAATCTGTACTGAAAGAGAATGCCCACATCTTACACGCGTGCGCAGCAAAATTAAATCCTTGCCATACATTGCTACACAAACCAAAAAAAAGCCAAAAACCAAACTACTCACTAGCACATCAGGCAGTCAGCTTCAGTTGCAAACTGGTTGCAGTATAAGTCGGCGTTGCGGTATATCCATCCACCGTGATGCTGGTGAACTTGCCTTTCAGACTGCCTGCATTGATAACGGTAAGGGTATCGCCAACGCTGGGTTTGTAGCCATTCTGGAAACGTATGCGCAAGCTGCCGCCAGCGATGGTGACTGTGCTGCCAACCTGCATCTGGCTTTGCGCGCTGCGCAGGTTGATCTCCAGTGCACCGCTGGCCAACTGTGTGTATTTGCCGGTAATGCTGAGATTGCCTGCGGTATTGACAACCACGCTGGCGCCGCTATACACATCGCCATTACCAAAGGCCGTGGCTGAATTGGCTTCGATTGTACCTGCATCAATTTGCGTGCCACCGGTCCAGCTATTATTACCTGCCAGCTTCAACGTGCCGCTACCGAGTTTGCTGAGTTTGCCGCTGCCATTGATGTCATTGCGCCAGATATCCATGATATTGAAACCACCCTTGGTGGCATCCATGTTGACAATGACATTGCCAACAAAACTGCCATAACCATCTGCGGCGGCAAACAGGTTGAGCCTGCCCCAGCCTTCGGCATCATCCATAACAGGATAACCAGATGCCATGGCAGTGGTTTTCAAGACCACGCGCCTTTGCGCATCGCTCAAATAAGGCAAACGGGTTTCCAGCAAGACTTCTGCCCCCTTGGGCACGACAGGGGCAACATTAGTGGCAGCAATCGGCGCAAAGCCATAGGTCATGCGGCGCAGGTAGTTGACCTTGTTGCTGGCATAGTCAGCAAAACGGTCTGTCGTTGCAGTGGCAGAATGGGCATAGGCATTGAAGCTGTCTGCCGTGGTATTGGTTTGCGTGATCAGCGTAGCGTGAGCCTGTGCATAAGCTGCAGTTTTCTTGGCTGCATTGGCAGCATCATACAAGTTGGCAGCAGCTACAGCCTGTGCCTGTATGCGGCCACTCATGACGTCCAGTGGTGAATGCATGCCTGCCATGATGCGGTTTTCACCGAGTTCCAGGCCACGGCTCAATAATTCCTGGAAACGCTCTGGCACCATATAAGCCATGGCAATGACGTCGCGGGTCGCTTCTGCCGAGTGACCGCTGGTGAAACCACCATCGGTTGCCGGTGTCGTGCTCTTGGCTGGTACCAGTGAAGGAGCAACGATGACCTGGCTGCTCCAGCGGTAAGGACGGGCATATTTATAAAAGCGTTTGGCCGGTTCCGTAGAACCGTTATTGCCTATCAGCGACAACAGATCGACGGCATTGCCAAAACTGGTATTTGCAGTGCCACCCACACCTGTATTATTGCCGCTGTCATTGTATAAAACCGTGCCCGCATCAGCAGGTATGGCAGTGATGCTGGTAGTCTGCTGGGCTGCACTGCGCCATGCAGCTGTCAATGGGCCCAGGCCATCGGTCACGCTATAGCCTTTGCCGCGACGGTCATCGAGGTAGGCGGCCAGCTCCTGCTCAGGCGTGCGTTTGCCAGTCAGGCTCGCAACGTAATTGATGTTGGCATCATGCACTGCACGGTTCAGGATAGTGCCATCTGGCGTGCCGTCATTTGGCACACCTGTCCATTTGGAAGTGACTACTGCCGGGAAATTATCTACCGCAGGTGCGGTCACACCAGCATCCACGATCAGTGTCAACGGCTGCCAGATCGCGAGAAAGCCGGACAATACGCGCACACCCGCATTGGTTTCCAGCGTCGCATATCTGGCGTCCCCTCGCTGGTTGCTGGCGACATTATCGACAAAGGCTGGCACACCGGCAGGCACCGGTGCGCTATCGACCGTGCCAGGATCAGCAGGCGGTGCAGGAATCACCAGCGGGCCTTCGACGACGACAGTATCGGTTGCCACGGTGTTCGAGCCACCACCACAAGCCATAAGAGTAAGCGCAGCGCTGATCATCAAAGCCAGGGGCAGGCGTTTCAAGCAGTGTTTCAAGCAATAAGCAGAGGTCATGATGCAGGTCTGATCTGAAGTGGAAAAGTCCGGCGATCATAAGGTATGCACATGACTGTTGTATGACAACCGATCACAAAACACATGAAATCTGCCAAACTTCATCAGAAAAACATGATTATTTAGCCGCTTCACTGGCATTTACATGGCAATGTTGTAGGATGACCAGCTTACAAACAAAGTGCCCTAAACCATGCATTACCGCTTTGCCCTCACACTGCTCGCTTTGATATTCAGTTTCGTCCCCCCTGAAAGCCAGGCGCAATCTGTAGTGCCTGTGCCCGCATTGAAAGACAATGCAAGGTTCCCCATCGGGGTCGCATTGAATATAGGGAATGCGCCTGGTGATATGGCTGACATCAAGGAAAATGCTGCACTCATCAATGCGCAGTTCAACAGCATCGTCGCAGAAAACGGCATGAAAATGCGCTTCCTGCACCCTGCCATAGATACCTATGATTTTGCGGCGGCAGATGCACTGGCAGACTACGCACGCACACATGGCATGATATTGCATGGCCATACCCTGATCTGGCACCATGATTACCAGCTACCGGTGTGGATGAAAAACTATCAGGGTGACTGGCAGGCGATGCTGCGTGAACATGTACAGCAAATTTGCAGGCACTTTGCAGGCAAGGTCAAAAGCTGGGATGTCGTCAATGAAGCGATAGATAACAAGCATCCCAAACAATACCGTGCCACCCTCTTTTTTGAAAAGCTGGGCCCCGCCTACATAGAACAGGCCTTCATCGCCGCCCATGAAGCCGACCCTGCCGCAGTGCTGTACTACAACGACTTTAACATGGAGAGCAAGGCCGACAAATTGCAGTTCATGCTGGATATGATTGATGACTTCCAGCGCCGTCACATCCCCCTGCATGGCATAGGTTTTCAGATGCATGTCAGTGTCGATAGCCCGGATATCGCGCAAATCAAAACTGCGCTGCAGGCGGTGGCTGCACGTGGCCTGCAGGTACGCATTTCAGAACTCGATGTCAGCCTGAACCAACAACAAAAGGCAGTCAGCCTGGACCCGGCACGGGCACAACTGCAAAAAGCCAGGTACCGCGACATCGTCAGCGCTTATCTGCAAAGCGTGCCGCCTGCCCAGCGCGGTGGCATCACCTTCTGGGGTTTGCTGGACAAGGATTCATGGTTGCTGGACAACAAACCCTACCCGGACTGGCCACTGCTATTCGACGACAAAGGGCAGGCAAAACCAGCGTACTTTGGCGTACTGGAGGGTTTGCAGGAGTCACAATAAATGCTGCCCGATGCCATTTGCTTCTCATATATTTTTCGCTCCAGAGTCACGTGCTTCAGATGCGGTACAAACCTCAGGTAATTTTTTGAAACAGTTTCGTGATTGTTAAATCAGGTCGCATCCCGTATCTTTGCTGGATCTTCTCTTATCACTGATTGCCATGACACCATCCCGCCTTGCCATTGCTGTAAGCACCTGTCTTTTCATCAGCGTCAGCCCGGCGTGGGCTGCTGACCTCGCCTATAAAAAACTCTCAGGCACAAGCTTTGAACTGGTGCTCAGCAGTGACAGCAGCCTGACCGTAGATCAGGCACAAACCATGATGGCCGAACCTGCGGCCAAACTATGCAATGGCAAAATACCAGAATTTGGCAAATACAAATTCAACCGCGATGAACCCCTGGCGGGTCAGGCTGCAGAGGGCAAAACCAGCTTCAGCATGGTACAGATATTGAATTGCGTGGCCGACATCCCGGAACGCCCCAAGCTGGCCAGTAGCAAACTCAGTGAAGATGACATCGCCAGGTTCAAGATAGAAGGCAAAAAACTCAGCAATGCCTATATGTCAGCCATTGACAATGGCTACTATGAAGTTGCCTATAATATGCTGAGCAAGGGTTTGAAGAACACCAGCACGCTGGAAGAATGGCAAACCCGCACCTCAGCCTACCAGACGCAAATTGGCAAGCAAGTCAGCCGCGACCTCTGGCGCATCACCGTCTATGACAACCCTGCCAATGCGCAGCAGGCAGGCACCTATATCGCCGTCGATTATGAAACCAGGCAAAGCATCGCCCCCGTCACCTGCGGCTACCTGATGTGGTTCCAGCCCGCCGGAACCAAAAATAATTTTACCCTCATGCGTGAAGAATATGGGCACATCCCTGAAGACATCCTGAAAGCGACTGCGGCCGGTGATGTGGTCAAGTTGCGCAAGCAGATGGGGTGCAAAATTTAGCATGAAATCATGATAAGAACCGAGCATCTGGAAAACCTGATTCTTCAAGAACTGCATTGTTATTACCACGCGAATGTAGTTGTTTGGAGCAAAGAGGGATTTTCTTCACTCGCAGAACAAACAGCTATCAGGTTGCATGATGGTGCCCCAAAAGAAATGGATGCTCTGATCTCTTTACTTGACGAAGTAAGATCAAATCGTCAGCATGTATTTCTGGATTTTCTGATTGAAGAAACCTGGATAGAATGGCGGGAAGATTCATCTTGGCACTGCCTTCAGATACACTTGAAAAAAATGACTCAACATCTGAAGCGACTCATCAATGCTTCATAAATAGCAATCGTTACTTTGCTTTTGAGAAGCGTCGAAAACAAAGCACAATACAAAAAATGAAATTCAACCTCCGCCGCCGCGACCTGTATGCCGTCAGTATCGTTTCATTTGCGGACGTAATCATCTCTGCCTGCCTGGGCAGATTGCTGCCCGCGCTTGCATTTGCAGTCTTGGCGCTAGTATTCTTTTTCTGGGCCAGAAAAGCGTGAGCATATCGTTGGCACTGGCATGGCTAATACTGATTGGTATCTGCGGCGCAGCCGTATATATACAATTCTTTGTTAAAAACTGGAACTCTGTTGCCCGCTGGTTTGGTGTTGCGACTTTGTGGATGTTTTTATCAAGAGGTTTTTTCGAGATCATTTATTGCGGTGACCTGTTATACAATGCTTGCGCGCTCACGCTCATCTGGACTTCGCTTTTTTTCATTGCGCCTGTTGCCTATATAAAAATCTGCGGTGACAAGGTTCGCTTAAAGAATATGCAGCTAGTCCTGTATCTGACAGGTGCCACCGGCATATTGCTGCCTGTGCTATTCATACAACTGACAAAAATCAGCACATCGGTTTGCTGATCTCTTCTTCAATTCTGTTATGACGCAGCTTTATCATTATGTAGGCCCCGTAGAAATTGCCACCGCAGTTGCAGCCATCCCCATAGGTTTTGCGATTCGCCAGTTGCAGGATGTCATGCGCTGGATAAAAGAGACTGAACAGCATATCAACCGTGACGGCAGCATAATTGCGACCTTCACCATTGACCAGCATGGCACCCTGCATCTCGCAGACCGGCACAGCGAGCATGTCGCTTGTGCTGGTGGCAAACCGGTATTATCTGCTGGTGAAATTACTTTTGTCATTGATGGCAACAAGCTCGAAGTGAGTGCGATCACCAATCAATCCACAGGCTATTGCCCGCAAACTTCGTCATGGCCCAATGTGGCAAACGCCTTGCAACTTGCGGGCATGGCTGCGCCTGGACATTTCAGCAGCGGCTATGAATTTCGCCGTTGCAGGCTATGCCAGGCCATCAACATCATCAAGGACGATGTGCTTGAATGTGCGCTGTGTGAAGCTGCATTGCCTGAGGAATGGAATTTTTGACATAGTGAGGCAATATATTGCTTAAAATACTGTGACTTACTCCTATTCTTAAAAAGGAAATATTCCATTGAAAAATTTTCAAAGCCATTTCCTGAGAAAAATAATTTTATCAATCACCTTATTCTCTTTAACTCTGTACTTGATTCCTGCTTTTGCGCAATCGCAAGTAAGCAAGTCAACTGCCAATCAGACAGTATGTCTGAACAGGCTCAGAGACAGGGAAGCCTGCACTGACCCATGGCGTCAAGTTCCTATCAAGTTGCTTGAACTTGCCGACTATCAAACTCAATGCCAGCAAGCAGGCGATCGCGGTGCCTTCGAATATTACGAAGGGGTACTGCGTAAGCTCTGGTATCGATCTGAACAATATGATGCAGCCATTGATCGCGGCATAGCGAGTATAGAAATATCGCTGATGAATGGTGGCCGAGGTGGCGTATATGGTTCGCCCTTCTTTTTGTCCTACCTCGTTCCTCCTGAGATGAGAAAAAAAAATGGCGCAGGTATTTCCGCAGATGGCAATAAAGCACTAATAGATGCCTATGCAGGATTAATTCCAGGTTTCAAGCATTGGGTCAAGGCTGGTATTCCTGTCATTGAGAAAGAACTATGCGCACACAAGGCCAGACTGGCAATTTCTGATGAAAAAAAACTGCTTCAACTGCCAATGGCTACAATGACAGAATTAGAAAAACACACTGAGCAGTTTGGAAAAATTCTTACGCTGGCAGAAAATGTCAGCGCCTGTTCCTCTAGTGCATCCGATGGAATTGAATGGGGTGATTTCTTTGATTTTTATGAAGCTACTTGCGAAGGATGTATTACAGAGATCAGTGATCTGGCCAGGAGGCAGCTTCGTCTGGAAATTAAAGCATACAAACATCTGATCTTGGGAATGGTAAAAATCAGGGCCAAGAATGAGAAACCGCCATCCTGCGAGACGCTGGAAGAGCGAGTCACACATTTTAAAGACCACGTAAAAACACAACTGGTGCGTGGCACTTGGATTCCATTAGATGAAAAGTAGTAAGCCCAGAAACCAAAGATCATGACATCAAACAATTAATCTTCAACATCCCCGGCTGTTGTGTCTTGTTTCCGACGCGGCGATACCAGGCTACTTCCGGCGCATTGTTTTTTTCTACGTCTATCTGCTTCAGCGACATCTGTTTGCCATCATAGAAAATCCTGTCGGCAGCATGAACAGATGTTGCAGCGAGGAGTAGAAGGCAGATGACTGCTTTCTACTTGTTGGTGGGTTTGTTCATTTTTTCATCTTCCTCTTTGTACAGAGCGCAGCCTTAGTCCTTATCGTCCACTGTTAACCTGTTATGCCTGAACCACTCAGCAAAACCCTGATCCTCCAGCGCATAAATGCCGCGCGATTGTTTCCAGACCAGGTTTTTTTCGCGCAGGCCATCAATGGCTGTTTGCACCGTGGCCTTGGATAAGCGCCTGGTTTTGGTGATAGCCATATAGGCCGCCATGGATTCATCAGAAAATGGTATCCAGTATTCGCCCTTGCTGATGAGCACGCTGAGCACGGCTTTTTGTATCGCGGTCAGGGCATCGAACTCGCTGGCGAATTCTTCCCACAGGCGGTTATTGATTTTGCGGGCACCATCTTCGAGTATTTCTGAAAGGCTTTGTGCCTGACCTTCGAGGGCGATGTGGGCGATCAGGTCACGCAGCATTTCTGGCCGGTTTCCCAGCAACTGGAATGCTGCCCACACACTCTCGGCGCGCAGCTTGTTGCCTCTGGCCAGATTGCCATTTGCCCATTTGGTAAAGGCATCGGTGTATGACTTGTTGAGCAAGGGAAAAGCGGTAATGCTGGAACCAAAGAAAGGCTGGGTGCGGTTCAGCACGAGGTGAGCCAGTTTGTCACGGTTGGAACCGGTGAACACCAGCATCAGTGCGGGCAGCTCAGCACTGAGGTTCAGGGTATCGCGCGCTGACTTCAGTGCAAACATGGCATTCAGGCCTGCTGTCGTGCTCAGTGCATGCTGGGCTTCATCGACGATGAGCACGATAGGTTTTTTAACCTGGTGACTGAGCTCGGCAATCACATCTGACAGCGTGACATTGTCTGGCAAACCCGGCTGATTAATGTCAATGGTCAGCGTGCCCATGACATTCACTTTGGACAAGCCCACTGCCTTGGCAGCCTTGCTGATGATGCCCAACGTATCAGCCAGGTGTTTTTTGATGGCCTCGGTAATAATGAGGGCGGGGTCACGTTCTTTGTTGGCCCACAAATCCACATACACAGGCAGCCAGCCGCGTGCACTGATCTCTGGCACCAGATCTTCGCGCAGGAAGGTGCTCTTGCCGACGCGCCTTGGGGCAGCCAGGAATAAACCTGAGCGTGCATCGCTCAAGCCCTTGCCTTGCAACCTGTTGCAAAGCTCCTGCGCCAGCTCAGGGCGGCGAAAAGTAAAGGAAATGCTCATGGCTGACGACCCTTTTTATCTCTGCTTTTTATTTGTACTTACTCTATTATGCTTTATTATGTCCAGATACATAAATTATGTACCAAGACATAATAAAGCATAAATTGCAGCAAATACAAGATATTTTTAAGGTCTTGTCACTGCAAAAGACGATGTATCTACGCCTTTTCAGGTTTAATGCATCTGCGGCACGAGCTAGTAAGCAGTGATGGTTTCAGCCACGAATCATACTGCTTCAAAAGTGCAGACCAGCTCAGGTGCAAGCGCATGCAAAAAGCTGCGTGCATCAAAGACTGCACCTGGCGCATGCGCTCCACTATGCTGTTTCACTTCACCTTGCAAAATCCTCTGCACGGCCTCGCATATCAGTGGCGCAGTGAAGCCATAGATGTCGCGCCCCTGCGCCACCAGTTTGCGGGTTTGCCCATCCTTGCTGGCAATAACATCGACCAGAAATATCTGGGCAGACTTGCCGCTTTCGTCTGCTGCAGCGGGTGGTGGCGTCAGCGGGTCACGTATATCCTGCAGGGCAGACAGATTCAGATAGGTATGCAATTGCCCTATGCTCAAATGTTGTGTCATCAGTATAACTTCCGAGAACGGCACTTCTATCGCATCAAGCCGCCCGAAGGGCTCAGCATAGTCCCAGGCAATTTCAGTTGCAGGCAATGTCATGGGTACCAGCTTGCCATCACTGACCACCAGACGATGTGCTGTATTGCGCGCACCGGTGATGCGCGTGCCTTCGGTAGGGTGCCAGCTGTCGAGGGCGATGCCTATGCGGATGTCATCAACTGCATCCCAGTCGCCAGTTACCGCTGTCGCCAGCAAATCTGCGAGGCCACCGTAAAAGCCCATGGCGGGCATAACCAGCACGCCTGCTTCACGCGCTGGACCATCAAAGTTCTTCAAGGTATCGTGGGCGCTCATTTGCTCTGCGCTGACATCGAGATAATGCACGCGATTGCGTATGGCTGCGGCAGCAAGCTGGTTGGCGGTTTCCAGGAAGGGGCCAGCGCAATTGATCAGGGCCGCGACGCCTTGCAAGGCCTGATCCAGCGCGGCATCATCAGCGATTGAAACGCAGCGAGTCTGGATACCGCGACTTTCAAAGCCAGCAGCGGCCAGCTTGCCGCTATCGCGGGCCAGGGCGACTGGTACCATGCCGCGCCGGATCAGCTCATCCACCACAAAGCGACCGGTATGCCCGGTAGCACCAAAAACAGCAACTTTGTTATTGACTGAGGTATTCATAGTTTGACTCCAAGTTTGTTATTTAT
This sequence comes from Undibacterium sp. Tian12W, assembly GCF_049339405.1. Taxonomy (NCBI): domain Bacteria; kingdom Pseudomonadati; phylum Pseudomonadota; class Betaproteobacteria; order Burkholderiales; family Oxalobacteraceae; genus Undibacterium; species Undibacterium sp. Tian12W. Next base: position 214,137 of record NZ_JBMPPK010000010.1, on the reverse strand, counting down.
TTAATACGATACAGACCGGTATGTTTTATAAGATACATACAGGTCTGTAGCATGTCAAGCGATCATGCTATAATTTTTTCCATGACTACTTCAAAGACCGCCAGCGCATCTGCACCCTCAGAGGTAAAAGAACGCATACTTGAAACAGCTTCCCGGCTTTTCTATAGTCAGGGTGTCAGGGCCGTGGGCGTGGATCTGGTGGCAGAGCAGGCTGACGTCGCAAAAACCAGCATCTATCGTCACTTTGGTACCAAGGACGATCTCATTGCCGCTTTTTTACAACGCGAAGATGAACATTTCTGGCAATGCTGGGGCGATGTCCACCAGCGCCATACTGATAATGCCGCTGCCGAGCTTGACGCGCATTTCCAGTGGATAGGTGAACGCGTGGCCCGCCCTAACTACCGCGGCTGCCCGCAAATCAATGTGGCGGCAGAATTCCCCGACCAGGATCACCCTGCCCGCCAGGTCGCCTACAAGCATAAACATGAGCTGCGGCGCAGACTCAAAGACATCGCCATACGCCTGGATGCCAAACGCCCGGACGAACTGGCGGGCCAGTTGGCGGTGTTGATCAACGGTGCCTTTGTCAGCTCGCAAATGTTTTTTGAAGGTGAAGCCACGGCGCTGTTAACTGCAACAGCACATGCGCTGCTTGCGGCAGCCAAAGCCTGATGGACGAAGGCTTATCCACAGATACTACGATAAAAACCTGCCAGGATTTTTATCGGTACTGGATGCAAAATGCCGGGCTGGAAATGCTGGCCCTGCCAGATGCAGCCAACAGATTACACGCAATTGCGCACCCGTTGCCACTCGCATTGACAGCCCACTATCTTTGCGCCGGCAACAGCCCTGTCAACACTGCATACAATGAACTTTTGCAGCCCGAAGATTTGTATGCAGAACAAGAACATCTGATCTTCATGCACGAGAATCAGGGTGTGGTCGATTGGGGCATATGTCTGCAAGACCTGGCGCAAGATGATCCCATCGTCTGGCAAAGAAATAATGATGACGGAGCATGGTACGCAGAAGATCATCATCTCAGCAGTTTCTTGATGGCTTGCTGGTATTGGGCAGAATTTGGTGAAGACAGACCTGAGGATTTTTTTAAACTTGGGTAGCGTGTTCTGTCGAATGCGCCCTACGCGCCATTGCCTGCCGCAGCTTCGAATACAATGGTGCGCACGGCGCACCCTACAAAAATTACGGTGACATACTAGCGCCTCATCATCTTTCATCAAATGAAAAAAACACCACCTACCGTACTCGCACTTGATCTTGAAGGCACACTGATCTCCAATGCAATGAGCCAGATACCACGTCCTGGCCTGCATGCTTTTCTCGAGCGCTGCGCTGCACTATTCCCACGCCTGGTCATGTTCACGACAGTGAAGGAAGACAAGTTCAGGCAAATCGCCCGCTTGCTGGTGGAAGAAGGCATGGCACCAGCCTGGTATGCCGACATGGAATATGTGCATTGGCATGGCGACACCAAGAATCTGGAATTTGTGCCTGATGCAGCAGTCAGTGACATCATCCTCGTGGATGATTTTGAAATCTATGTGCATCCGGGCCAGGAGGCGCAATGGATGCAGATAGCGTATTTTGATTATCCCTATTCTGAAGACGACAGGGGTTTGTTTGTGATGCTGGAAAAGCTGGAACTGTTGATAAAAGAAAGAGGGTAGAAATGGAAGATTTACAGCTTATCAGCAAATATCTGGAAGAAAAGGGTTTGTTAATTAGCCAGTGCTCAGCTAACTATATCCAAGTCAGTAAATCTGGAGACGCCACAATTAGTTTAAAAATCACAGACTCTCGTTTTAATTTGGGGCGCTGGGATTACACACCGGGGCCCGGTGAAAATGATTTCTCTATCGATATTGACACACTGGATGAGGCAACACTCATCATCTGGAATTATTTCCTCGCTCAACCAACAACAATCGCTGGCTGGAATATTGACCTACACCGTTATCCCTATTGGTCACTGGCACAGATGCAATATCGATTAACAAATCTGGTTCATGTAACCGAAGAGCAGTTTGAAGCCATCAAAGATGAGCGTCAGAAGCGCTTCGATCGCACATCATTAGAATATCTTTCGCGTAACGATATTGCTGAAAAAATGCAATTCATAGATTGCGGCAAAAATCTGGCAAGCGGTGAGAAATTGAAAATAAGGCGTGATATGCAAGAGGCCTACGCGATACACGCGACGTGACGGCATTTTATTTGCAAACCTGATTATTTTCATCAAACAATTCATGCTTCACATAAAAGAAGCTCTCATACAACAACGACTTCGCTTTTGAACGCCAACTGACATAACGACTGGTCGGCGTAGCAACAGAAATAGCATGGAGTTGCAGTTCATTCGCCATCGTCATCGCCCGCTTCATGTGCAAAGGGTCACTGACCAACATTACCTTCTGCAATTGATGCGCGCGCATGAGTTTGCAGGCCTGCATCAGGTTTTGATGGGTATTTTTCGATACCTCTTCGATCAAAATCTTTTCAGCAGGAATACCCTCGGCAATCGCATATTGGCGGGCTGCGGCTGATTCAGAAAGAGTATCGCCTTCGCTCAAGCCACCTGTAAAAATCAGATACTGCACCTGACCGTTTTTGTACAGGTGTATGCCATGCTTGATGCGCTCTGCAAATACGGGTGATGGCCTGTCTTTCCAGACTGATGCGCCTAACACTATCGCCGCATCAGCTTTAATTTTCTCTGGTATGGCAGATTGTTGGGCCAGCATTGCAGGATAAAGAGCAATACTCAGCATGATCTGGATAAAGCCAGCCAGAGCGATGATCAATGCCAGCAACAGAATAAACTTAACGCGGAAGTAACGGCGCACAACAGTAAAATAAAGCTTCACGCTGGCCTACTGCTTTCTTAACACGCGCCAGGGCTTGCTGGTTTTTGGATCGACGGGCACACGTTTTTCATTACTCGCATAATCGTCTTCAAAGACTACCCATGCATCACCACGCCTGACCAGGTACCAGAATGGCAGTTTGCGACCTTCAACACGCAATGGCGTGCCATATAAATCCAGTTCAGACAAATCCAGGGACAATCTGGCTTTATCCGGTTTGCCATTGATGCTGAGCTTGCCGTCTGCGAAACACCATTGCTCTTTTTCTTCGCTGACAAAGCAGCCTTGTATGATGCGTGCCAGATAAAGGTCGGCCTCGTTCTGCTCAAGTGTGCCCAGGCGTTGATACGGCCCCTGCTCTGCCCTGTGCTTGCCGTTACCCACTAACCAGACTTTATCACCTGCTAGGCGCAGGCAATAGGCAGTCTCGTCACCCTCATGCCAGGCCAGGTTTTGTTTGATGCGGCCATCCCTGATACTCAGAGCAACTTGCTGGCTGTCAGTGGCTGTCATGGCCCCTGTCCAGTTGCCATGCTTTTTCAGCAGGCTCAGAAAATGAGTGGTGGTCCAGTAACCGTCGAGCTGGCTCAGGGCGGCGTCGCCTGTGCAAACTTTGGCAGATGCCGCCATGGCAGTGGAAGCAGATAACAGCAACAATGCGACGGCGAGTTTGGTGCAGGTGGTTTGCATGATAAACGGGCTCATTTCATCTCATTGAGATACTTTATCCAGAGTTCAAAATAACGCTTCAATTCTGCCTTGCGTTGATGGGTATCGGCATGGTGCTTCAAAAAATCTGCCTGATTTTGCAACTTGTCAGCCAGTAGCATCTTGCGCACTTCTGGCACGGTCCAGCCTACGTAGATGGCAAGATCAGTTATCTCCCATGCATCGGTATGTGGTTTGCATAAGTAGGCATTGGCTGCGCGACGGTACTTCATCACCAGCATCATCACTTCTGCCGAAAATGAAGATACCATGGACGCATGGGAAGCTAATTCTGCATCTCCTTGAAACAATGGATGTATGCAAAACGCCTTCAAGGCGTCCATGCTGGCATCGAGGCGCATCATGATGTCCAGGCCGTCATCAATGTGCTTCATCAGCAATTCCTGGCTGCGTTCAGCCCGGCGCCCACCGTAAAATTTGCTGATCGCCTGATATTCTGTGCTTGCCTCAAGCGTTTGTTTCACAGCATTTTTTCCTGTCCTGTCAGTCGGTCTCGATCTGATGCATCAACATAAAATTACTTTCGTCGATTTTAACAGAACAGCAAAACCAGGCAGCCCGATAGAGCTTGCCTGATGTCGCACGGATATTAATTTATTCCACTTATTTGACCAGACTAGCCGTCATCGCAATATCAAAGTCCTGCTGCTTGTCTGGCGTTTCTTTTTGCAGCTTCGCTTGCTGGCCCAGGCCTGTAATCAGTTTTGGCTTGGCGATCACTTCATCGCCTTTTTTGACGATCATGTCTATGACGACCGAATTTTTATATTTGTCTCCAGGCGCCGGAGTAAGCGTAAAACTGAAGTCCCATTTTGCCTGACCGTCTTCGGACTGTATGCCGATGGCGGCTGGCGTACCTTGCTTGACTACAACACGGGGTGAACTTTTTATACCAGCAACCTTGATATCCATCGCCACGGAATAACTGCCCACTTCTGACTTGTCCGCGTCCTGGCCAGTCTGTATGGGTGTGGCAACACTGCTCACTGGTGTCGCAGCCCAGGCACTGTAGGCGCTGACGCTGCACAGGCAGCTCAATACTGCGTAGGCGACAACACGTTTCAATTTACTCGGATTGTTCTGTTGCAATTGCATGATTCTCTCCTTTAAGGGATGACGGGAAGGCCAATGGCAGGCCAGGGCACTGGGGGTGACACTTAACTGGGTTTTGAGCATGGCTTCGGCATAGGTGCGCCTGGCCTGTGGCTCTTGCGCAATCACGCTGGCATCGCAGGCCAGCTCCTGGTCGAGGCGAAAGCAGCGGGCGGCGACATGCACGAACGGGTTGAACCAGAACAGGCATTGCAGCAGCGCAAACAGGGTATTGGCAATGACATCGCCACGGCCTTTGTGCACCAGTTCATGGCGGATGATGAGTGCCTGCTCTGCCTCGCTATAACGCTCATAAAAATCGGCGGGGACAATGATCTTTGGTCTGAAGCAGCCTGCCAGCGCCGGGCCGGTATCAACATCGCTGGCGAGATAGACACCCCCGCTCTCGGTCGGCTTGCCGAGCCTGCGCAAGAAATACAGGTGCTGCATGCCAAGCAGGGCCAGCAGACACAGGCTGCCTATGAGCCATACACTGACAAGAATTATTGGCCAGGTGCTGGCAGGCTGTATCTCCAGCAGAGTTGTACCTGAGATTAGCTGGTTAGCAGGAGCCTGCAATTTTTCCGCCATGTCCAGGTATTGCCGGTGCGGCAAAAACATGGCGAGCAGGGAGAGTGGCAAGACCGCCCAGAGCTGGTAGGCAATACCGGCACCTGCCAGTTTGCGCAAGGGATTTCTGACCAGCAGGATCAGCACGATCAGGCCGCTGATGACGAGGCAGGCAAGTATTGCTGGCTGCAAGAAATTACTGATCATCACCGAGCTCCTTGATGAGACGTTTGAGTTCAGCGATATCCTGCTTCGATAATTTCTTTTGTTCGCTGAAATGCGCCACCAGCGGTGCGATGCGGCCATTGAACATGCGGTCGAGAAAACCTTTGCTCTCGGACATCAGCCACTGTTCACGCTGCAGGATGGGCGAATACAAAAAACGCCTGCCATCCTTCTCGGCAGCGATCGCACCTTTTTTAAGCAGGCGGTTCAACAGGGTTTTGACTGTGGCTTCCTGCCAATCCTGTTGCTGCGCCAAAGCGGCGCTGACCTCCTCGGCTGACTGCGGATGCTGTTTCCACAGGGTTTCCATGACTAGCGATTCTGCCTCGCTGATGGCGATGTTTTTCATTGCAGGCTCCAGGGCGAAATTTGCATCAGACATTCATTTACAGATGTAATCGACAATGAATGATTACACGCGTAATCATTGAAGTCAACAAGAAATTGCAATCAGCTGACTTGCGCAACATCCTGATTTTTGCCTTCCATCTGCAAACCATGCTTGCACACCGCGGCTTTGCCCAGCATAATTGGCCTTACCAATTTAAAATTGGTCAACCAAACTCTAAGGTAATGCGTAATGACAAGAAAAGCCGGATTTTTGCCTCAACTGTTGACAGCGTGCCTGCTACTGCCTGTTCTGAATACGCCAGCGCATGCCCAACATGCTGCCCATGCCGACCGGGCCCAATACCAGAACCCCATCATCCATGCCGATTATTCCGACCCCGATGTCATACGTGTAGGCGAGCGCTATTACATGACGGCATCGAGCTTCAATAGTGCGCCCGGCCTGCCTTTGCTGGAATCGGCAGACATGATGCACTGGCAACTGGTGGGCCATGCCCTGCCCCAGCAATTGCCACTCGCTGACTTTGCCAGGCCACAGCATGGCAAGGGTGTGTGGGCACCCTGTTTGCGTTATCACGACCAGCGCTTCTGGATTTTTTATCCCGATCCTGACCAGGGCATTTATGTGATGACGGCAGAAAATTTCAGCGGCCCCTGGACTACACCTCACCTGCTGCTGGCAGGCAAGGGCATCATCGATCCTACGCCCTTGTGGGATGAAGATGGTCAGGCTTATCTGCTGCACGCCTGGGCCAAAAGCCGTGCTGGCATCAACAATATGCTAAGCCTGCACCGCATGAACAAGGAAGCGACACAGATACTGGATACCGAAGGCAAGGTCGTTATCGATGGCAACAAGCTGCCTGGCTACAAGACGCTGGAAGGCCCCAAGCTCTATAAACATCACGGCTACTACTATGTCTTTGCCCCGGCTGGCGGCGTGGAAGAAGGCTGGCAATCGGTATTCCGCTCACGCCATATCGAGGGCCCGTATGAAGACAAGATCGTTATGGCACAGGGCAAGTCAACCACCAATGGCCCGCACCAAGGGGCCTGGGTACAGACGCCAGCAGGCACTGACTGGTTTTACCACTTCCAGGACAAGCGCGCCTATGGCCGCATCGTGCACCTGCAACCCATGCACTGGAAAGATGGCTGGCCCATCATCGGTGACGATGTCAACAATACCGGAACAGGTGAACCCGTGCTCAGACATGCGATGCCGGTATCTGGTATCGTCCCGCAAATACAGCCTGCGACTAGCGATGAATTCAAAGACAGCAAGCTGGGCTTGCAATGGCAGTGGAATGCCAACTGGAAACCAGCATGGTATTCATTGACAGCCAAGCCACAGCACCTGCGCCTGTACACGCAAACGGACAGCAGCTATGCAGAACGCAAGAACCTGTGGGATGTGCCCTCCTTGCTTTTACAAAAACTACCAGCCGAACAATTCACAGTAGATACCAGACTGGACCTCAGCCACCTGCAAAACGGCAGCAGCACTGGCCTCATCATGTATGGCTTTAACTATGCCTGGTTGGGCGTGCGCCAGCAAGACAAGGCAAGACAGTTATTCTTATCGACTTGCGACAAGACAGAAGCAAAATGCGCAGAAGTGGTACGCGCCAGCCTGCCACTGGACAGCAACACAGCCTATTTGCGCATGGTGGTGCAGGCAGGTGGCAAAACGCAATTCTATTACAGCACCGACAATCAGCAATTCAATGCGATTGGCGATGAGTTCACTGCGACGATGGGCCGCTGGGTTGGTGCACAGATGGGTTTGTTCAGCGTACGGCCTGATGCATCACCTTCTGCTGGGGATGATTATGTCGATGTAGATTATTTCAGGGTGACGATAAACAAGCAGTTACCATAATTCAAACGCCCAGGCGGTGCGTCTTGACGCACCAGTTCTGGCTTTGATGTTGTCCACAACTGCTCCCCTGATGCCCTTCAACGACAAATCCTTGTCATGGCGCAAATATATCCCTGCGTAACTCCAGCAAAACCTGATATTGAGGTAAAGTTGATCCTGCACGCGGCGCAAATCTCAGCAACGTGACAAAATAGAAAGAGATGTCGCCGGGTAAAAATCCCTGCATGCTGACATCCGATAACAGAGACAAACCACCGTAAAACGAATTCATCATGCGTATTTTGCTAGCAGAAGACGACAGTGTACTGGCCGACGGTCTGACCCGCTCGCTCAGGCAATCCGGCTATGCCACTGATTGTGTCAATGATGGGGAGGCAGCAGATACTGCGCTGACTACCCAGGACTTTGATTTGCTGATACTTGATTTAGGCTTGCCCAAGTTGAGCGGGCCAGAAGTCTTGCGCCGTTTGCGGGCGCGTAATTCACGTTTGCCGGTGCTGATACTGACAGCGGCAGATTCGGTCGAACAAAGAGTCAAGGGACTGGACCTCGGTGCAGATGACTATATGGCCAAGCCCTTTGCGCTGTCTGAACTCGAAGCACGCGTGCGTGCGCTGACGCGGCGTGGTGCAGGTGGCGGGCCTACCGTCATCAAGCATGGGCCGCTGACTTATGACCAGGTTGGTCGTATCGCTTACATCCATGAACAGATGCTGGACTTGTCTGCGCGTGAGCTGGGCCTGCTGGAAGTGCTGTTGCAACGTACCGGGCGGCTGGTATCAAAAGAACAGCTGGTCGATCATCTGTGTGAATGGGGTGAAGAAGTCAGTAACAATGCCATCGAAGTGTATGTGCACCGCCTGCGCAAAAAAATAGAGGTGGATGGTGTGCGTATAGCCACGGTGCGCGGTCTTGGTTATTGCCTGGAAAAATTCTTTGTTCCTGCAACTGCCCCGGCAACAAGCTCTGCTACTACCACGCCTACCGCCAGCACTGAACAAAAATGAGTCAACAGCCAGGCAGGGACGACAGCGACGCAGCAGCGCCTGACAGCCTGGCTGGCAAGCAGCCCGAAGAAAAAACGCAACGTTCCCTGTTTGGCGAAATCCTTGACTGGATGCTGGCACCGCTCTTGCTGCTATGGCCGATGAGCATCGCCATCACCTACCTGGTGGCAAAATCCATCGCCAACCAGCCCTTTGACCGTGCGCTAGAAGACAATGTGCTGGTACTGTCACAGCAGGTCAAAGAAATAGATGGCAAGGTCGTGACCCAGCTCAGCAATCCTGCAAGGGATATCTTACGGGCAGATGATCTCGACAATATCTATTTTCAGATCAAGATCAGCAAAGACCAGCTCATTGATGGTGACCGTGACCTTCCCGCTCCTATTGAAGAAGACAAACCGACCATAGGTACAGTCCAGTTCAGGAACGCCGTCTTGCGCGGCATAGATATACGCATTGCCTATAGCTATATCGACCTCAACAAGACAGGCAAACCCGGTCCGAATACAGACCCGCATTTAGCCCTGGTACAGGTCGCCGAGACACTGGAAAAACGCGCCCTGCTGGCCAATGAAATCATCAAGGGCGTGATCCTGCCGCAGTTCATTATCCTGCCGATTGCCCTGGCGCTGGTCTGGTTTGCCCTGAGCCGTGGTCTGTCACCCCTGGCAGAACTGCAGCAGCGCATACGCGCGCGCAGGCCAGATGACCTCAGCCCCATCGATTCACGCCATGTGCCGGAAGAGATTACACCCCTCGTCAAATCACTCAATGAAATGCTGGAAAGGCTGGCGCAAACCATCGCTATCCAGAAGCGCTTTATCGCCGATGCAGCACACCAGATGAAAACCCCGCTGGCCGGTTTGCGCATGCAGTCAGAGCTGGCCCTGCGCCAGACTGACCAGCAAGAGATACATCAATCCCTGACACAACTGGCCACCAGTTCAGAAGCAGCGACGCGCCTGGTCAACCAGTTGCTGACACTGGCACGCGCAGAAAACCTGGCGCCGGCCAATCAGCCACGCGAACAGATAGACTTGAACATCCTGGCCCGCAATGTGGTGCAGGACTGGATACAGGCTTCATTCGCAAAAAAAATAGACCTGGGTTTTGAACAGGAAAAAAATGCCGTGCTGATTTTTGGCAGCCCGCTGATGTTGCGTGAAATGCTCAGTAACCTCATTGACAATGCCCTGCGCTATACACCGCAAGACCATAGTGTGACCGTGCGTGTGCGCACCGACCATGAACAGGCACTGGCAGTACTGGAAGTCGAAGACAATGGCCGTGGCATACCGGGTGAAGAACGCGGGCATGTGTTCGAGCGTTTTTACCGCATCCTCGGCAGCAATGTGCAAGGTAGTGGCCTGGGCCTGGCTATCGTGCGCGAGATCGCCAGCCAGCATGAGGCAAGGATAGAAATACTCGACAATCCGCAACCGCAAGACCCGGCCTACCCTGGTTGCGTGTTCCGCATTTCTTTCCAGTTGAATCCTTACGATGAACTTGCCATGGAGGGCTTGTCATGAGTACAGCACCTGAGCAGGCTGGCAGTGTCAGCAAACAATACTGGCGGCATACCCGACGACTGACCGTGGCCCTGATGGCTTGCTGGGCTGTGCTGTGCTTTTGTGTGCTGTTCTTTGCGCGTGAATTGTCCAGCGTGGTTTTCTTTGGCTGGCCGTTTTCTTTTTACATGGCGGCGCAAGGCCTGACGCTGAGCTTTGTGCTGATGCTGGCTATCTATTCACTCAGCATGGGCTGGATAGGCCGCAGGCAGAAAGGAAGCTGATCACATGGGACAAAAAACTTTCACACAAAGATTGACGGTGTATTACCTGTGGTACACGCTGCTGTTTTTCATCTTCCTGATCAGTCTGGCCATTCTCGAAAAAGAAGGTGTGCCGCGCGCCTGGATAGGTTATCTGTTCATGTTTGCCACCATCGTGCTATATGCAGGCATAGGCGTGGTCAGCCGTACGGCTGACATCAGCGAATATTATGTCGCCGGGCGGCGCGTGCCTGCGGTTTTCAATGGCATGGCAACGGCGGCAGACTGGATGTCTGCTGCGAGTTTTTTAAGCCTGGCGGGCGGCCTGTATTTGCAGGGCTTTGATGGCCTCGCCTACATCATAGGCTGGACCGGCGGCTTTTGCCTGGTGGCGATGCTGATCGCACCTTATCTGCGCAAGTTTGGCCAATACACAATCCCAGATTTTCTAGGTGCACGCTTTGCAGGTAACCCAGAAAACAATATGGTCAGGATACTGGCAGTCATTGCCACGGTATTCATCTCCTTTATTTACGTGGTCGCGCAAATCTATGGCGTGGGCCTGATCACTTCGCGCTTTACCGGTGTGGATTTTTCTGTCGGCATCTTCCTCGGTCTGGCCAGCATACTGGTGTGTTCTTTCCTCGGTGGCATGCGTGCGGTGACCTGGACCCAGGTTGCGCAATACATCATCATCATTATCGCCTTCCTGATCCCGGTTGCCTGGCTGTCAGTCAAACACACCAATAACCCGGTCGCGCCGCTCTCGTACGGGGCGGTGCTGCCTGAGCTGGTCAACAAGGAAAAGATTTTTGAGTCAGATCCAAGGGAAAAAGAAGTCAGGGCCATTTACCGCCAGCGTGCCGACGAGCTGCAAAAGAAAATTCAACAATTACCGCAATCATGGGAAGATGGCCGTTTTGAATTGCAGCACAAACTCGAAGAATTAAAATCAGGCAATGCCTCGCTGCTGGATATCAAAGCCGCCAGCCGGGTGTTGGCGAATTATCCCAAAACGCCGCAAGAGGCACAAAACCGCTGGAACGACATACGCAATAACTACCTGAGTAAATCGCAACCCGGCTTCTCCAAATATACTCCCTACGCTGCCAAAGACCAGAAAGAGTCTGACAGCAAACGCAATAATTTCATGGCACTGGTACTGTGCCTGATGATGGGCACCGCAGCCCTGCCCCATGTGCTGGTGCGCTACTACACCACGCCCTCGGTCAAGGAGAGCCGCGATTCAGTATTCTGGTCACTGTTCTTTATCATGCTGCTGTACATCACGATACCGGCACTGGCGATACTGGTTAAATACGATATCTATAATTCCCTGGTCGGCACAGAATTTTCCAAACTGCCCGCCTGGGTCACTTACTGGGCCAATATAGACCGCAACAACCCACTCGTGAATATCACCGACATCAACCATGACGGCATAGTCCAGCTCGCCGAGATTGTGCTTGATGGTGACATCGTCGTGCTGGCCACACCCGAGATTGCCGGCCTGCCCTATGTGGTATCTGCACTGGTGGCAGCTGGTGGCCTGGCAGCTGCCCTCTCTACTGCAGATGGCTTGCTGTTGACGATATCGAATTCCCTGTCGCACGATATCTACTACAAGATCATAGACCCGCAAGCCTCAACACAAAAACGGGTGACGATATCCAAGCTGCTGTTACTGGTGGTGGCACTGGTGGCGGCCTATGTGGCTTCGCTCAAGCCTGCCGATATTTTGTCACTGGTAGGTGCGGCATTTTCAGTGGCTGCATCAGCGCTATTCCCCTGCCTGGTACTGGGCATATTCTGGAAGCGTGCGAACCGCCAGGGTGCCATCTGCGGCATGATTGCTGGCTTTGTAGTGTGCGTGTTTTATATGCTGTATACCCACCCCATATTTGGTGGCAGCCCGGCAAATCAGTGGTTCAGCATCGCACCTATATCGGCAGGTGTATTCGGTGTCCCGGCAGGGTTCATCACCATGCTGGCAGTGAGTTTTTTTACGCCCAGGCCGGATCAGAAGACCTTGGATCTCGTGGATTTTATACGGCAGCCTTGAGAGCGGAACATGTCTGGCAATAATAAAAGCGAGAATGTAGAGTGCGTTGTAACGCGCCGTATGTATGCGACGCACACGGCACAGATTATTTCCTCAGTATGCAATGATCTCATGCGGCGCATTACAATGCGCCCTACGTCACGGTATTTCTGCACTCATGTTTGTTGATCACAGTACAGATGTGCAGCTATAAGTCTGACGGCATACCCGGTGATGCTTTTCGAAATTGCGCAGGCGACATACCAAAACGCTTGCGAAATATCTTCCCCAGATAACTGACATCGGCTATGCCAGCCTCATCTGCAATAACAGCAATACTGTGGGCAGAATTAAGCAAGCGCCATTGCACATGCTGCAGGCGCAACTCATTCCAGTAATTCTTTGCCGTCATGCCATGCTCAGACAAAAACTGGCGATCCAGCTGCCGCCTGCTGATGCCGACCATGCCCGCAAGTTCATCGATGGTCTTGCTGGCGCTGAGCAGGCTGCGCATCAGGGCAATGGCACGACCTGTATGGCGGTTCGTTGCAGCTTCTATATCAAGTGAGCGCAACTCATGACTGCTGCTGCGTGCTTCATCGACCAGCATGTCGGCCAGGCCCTTCAGCGCACGGCTGCGGCCACAGGCACGCGCCAGCATTTCTATCGCCAGGTCTATCGCTGCCATGCCACCGGCGCATGAAATGCGTTCACCGCGCTCGCCATCAAAACAATACATCTGCCCGCTGACGACTTCTATGCGTGGGAATGATGCACGGAATTCAGCTTCATGCCGCCAGTGCAAGGCAACTTTATGGCCATTCAGCAAGCCACAGGCGGCCAGCAGAAAGCAGGCATTATCAATACAGACCAGTTTCACGCCATGCCCTGCCGCTTTACGCAGAAAGTTTTTGTAGCGTGGTGCCAGCGCCTGCGTTGCCTGCGCGTTTCTGCCACCAAAAACCACCAGATAATCAAAGTCTGCATAATTAATTTCTGCCGGCGTAAGCTGGACTTGTACATCGATGCCACTGCTGGATTTGATACTGCCAGCTTCCAGTCCCAGGATTTGCCAGGTGCAATAGCGCTGGCGGCTGTAGTCTGCCTCATCTGCGGTAAAGCGCAGCTTATCCAAAAATCCCCCGAACGGCAGCATCGCAAATTCAGGCAAAGGCATAATCAGCAGGCGTATGTCTGCCACAGCCGTTTCAGTACGCATATATGTTGGCACAATCGATGTCTATAATTTACCCTAATAAGTCCAGATAATACCATTTATAAAACATGATACTGTTTACACTGATTGCATAGAAACGGGAGAAAACATGGCATTGAGCATCTGGATTATTTACGCCATCACAGTACTGGGACTGTCGCTGACACCTGGCCCAAATGGCTTGCTTGCAATGACACATGGCGCGATGTATGGCGCAAGAAAAGCCTTGTGGACCATCACTGGCGGCGTGGTGGGTTTTACTGCCCTGATTGCCTTGTCCATGTTTGGGCTCGGCGCCTTGTTACAGGCATCTTCACATGCCCTGCTGGTGCTCAAGATAGGCGGCGGGCTTTATCTGGTCTGGCTGGGCATACAGTTATGGCGCGCACCCGCCCTGCATCTCTCGCTGAAAGACAACAAGGGCAGTGCGCACGGATACATTCTGTTCCGCACCGGCTTGCTGACCGCCATTGCGAATCCAAAAGTGATCCTGTTCTATGGCGCTTTCTTGCCGCAGTTTATTGATCTACAGCGCTCTTTGCTGACGCAATTCCTGATCATGACGGTGACATTTGCGGGCATGGAATTTGTGGTCGAATGCCTGCTGGCCAGATTGGCCCACCAGCTACGCCCCTGGCTGGAGCGAGGCGAGAAACTTTTTAACCGATCGTGCGGGACTTTGTTTGTGCTGGCTGGCGCTGCCTTACCCATAATCAAGTAAGGCCAGATTTTTGATTAAAAAAACCCGGCCTGCCTTGTAGCCATATTCTGTGTAGATGTATCTGTATAAGCGTATCTGGTAATCAATCAGCCAGCACAGACTGCAAAGACACAGGCTTGCTGGCCTGCGCCATGGGGAACAACCACCAGCGCATGCCGGTTTGTGGTTCAGCGATATCGACTTCTTCACCCATCTGCGGCGTACTGATACGCACATTATGCTGCTTGGCCAGCGCGACAATGCGCTCGAACGGCTCAAACCAGCTATGCAGTGATAAATCAAAAGTGCCGTTATGGATGGGCAGCATGGTTTTGCCACGCAAATCAATATGAGCCTGCAGCGATTGTTCAGGCTGCATGTGGACATCAGGCCACATCTTGTTATATGCACCGGTTTCTATCATGGTCAGGTCAAACGGGCCGTATTTGTCGCCTATCTCTTTGAAGCCCTTGAAGTAGCCGGTGTCGCCACTGAAAAATATTTTCAGTTCAGGCGTGAGTATGCTCCATGATGCCCACAGAGTCTGGTCACGGTCATGCAAACCACGGCCAGAAAAATGCTGGGCAGGTGTGGCGACAAACTGCGTGCCATTGATCCAGGTGCTTTGCCACCAGCCAAGTTGCTGAATTTTGTCGGCAGCTATACCCCATTTGATGAGACGGTCACCAACACCTGTCGGCGTCAGGATGTGCTCGGTCTTTTTCGCCAGTTGCAAAATAGCGGCATAATCAAGGTGATCATAATGATCATGCGACAGGATGATACCCTTGATAGGCGGCAGGTCTGCAATGCTGATTGGTGGCTGGTGAAAACGTTTTGGGCCCATCCACTGGAAGGGCGATGCACGCTCAGAAAACACAGGATCAGTCAGCCAGAATTCGCCTTGCAACTTCATCAGCATGGTTGAATGGCCGAGGCGATAGAGGCTATTGTCTGGCGCGGCCAGCAACTGCTCTTGAGTCAGCTCAAACACGGGAATGCTGCCACCCGGTACAGTGTCTTTGGGCTTGTCAAAGAAAAATTTCCACATGATTTTGAGATTGCCCCACAAGCCGGGTTCGCGCATCTCTTTGTCATTGACAAAACCGCCTGTAGTAGCGGGAGCCGGTGTTGCAGGCGTAATTGCAGAAGCAACGACGGGTAAATTCTGGGCATTGCTGGGGTAAGAAACATAAGCCATGATGATCAACACTCCTGTCATGAAGAGACTGAATACAAACCGCGAAATTCGGGGCATAAATGATTGCGCCTGGTGACTGCACAAAACTACATAAGAAAAATACTGCATCGAATTATTACACTACACAGTGTAGTTTCTAAATCTGAAAAAGTAAACTACTTAGTGTAAAATTCTTTTATCGCAGCCAGACAGGCTCAACCAGCACATCAGATAATAAAATTACAAAATGTCAGAACCCGTACGCCAGACCGACCGCAAGCGCGAAGCCATATTGCAGGCAGCCATCCATGAATTTCGCCTCAATGGTTTTGATGCAACCAGCATGGACAAGATCGCCGCCACGGCGGTGGTCTCCAAACGCACGGTGTACAACCACTTCCCTAGTAAAGACGATTTGTTCGCCGCAATATTGTTAAAATTGTGGCAAAGCGCTGTTTCTCAGGATGATTTTCGCTATCAAGCCGATAAAAACCTGCGCGAACAGCTGGAAACTTTCCTTGGCAACAAGATGCGCCTGATGAGCGACACCAATTTCATCGACCTGGTCCGCGTTGCCGTTGCTGCCACCATCCACACCCCAGACCGCGCCCGCGACATGGTCGAACGCATGAACAAGCGTGAAGAAGGCATCGTCGCCTGGATCAGGGCAGCACAGGCAGACGGCAAGTTAACAGCTGGTGACCCCTATTTCATGGGCGACATGCTGCAAGGACAACTCAAGTCACTGGCCTTCTGGCCGCAAGTCGCGATGGGGCAGCCTATGCTGGAAGAGCAGCAGCAAAAGGTGTTGATAGAACTGACGGCGGGGATGTTTTTGGGGTATTACGGGGTGGTGCCTGCAACAGCGGTAGGTGCAATTAGCGTAGCGTAATCGGACGCATCGAAAAAATATATGAAACTGATCTTCTTTATATTTGCGGCCCTACTGACGCCGCTAACAAGCTCTGCTGCTTGCTCTGATGAAGTTTCAGGTAAGAGCCACAATGTAGCTATCGAAATTTCTGACAGAGGCTGCGAATACAGTAGCGCTCATATATTTTTCGGTAAGAAAAATGGCGAAGAAGGGCATTTTCCAGTTGAGGAAGAATGTACGGGTGACGGAGACCAGTTCTCGTGTAAAGCAAACGGCCGCACACCTCTTGCAGGAAAAACCTACAGACTTCAAAAACATGGGCGCGATGCTTGCGACGCAACGGGGAAAACTCCAGGCGAAAGATTCAAGTGTATTAAGGGCTGCACAAAAACTGGTGATGCCCCTATGTACTTGTACATCACGCCCTACGAATGTTAATCAGCAACATGCGTAATCGGACGCATGCCAAGCGCATACATTCAAAATTATCCTACTTGCGTATAACAAAAAGTCCTACTAAAATAAAACTGATGCATTATCAGGAGGCATTATGCTGCAAACATTACGACGTGCCGGTGGCTCACTGGTGATGACGGTTCCCAAAGCGTTTATAGAACAAAACCAATTGCAGGAAGGCTCCCAAGTAGAGCTTTCGCTGGAAGGGGCACGCATGACTGTCAATGCACCAAGCAAGCGTCGTTACAAGCTCGAAGAGCTGCTGGCAGAAATGCCAGGCGGGGAACTGCCAAAAGTAGAAGGCTGGGATGAAATGCCTCCCGCCGGATTGGAAGTCCTCTGATGGCGGCATACGTCCCGGCTCGTGGTGATATCGTCCATTTACAATTTGACCCGGCATCCGGTCATGAAATGAAAGGCAGGCATTTTGGTCTGGTGATCAGCCAAAAAGCTTTCAATCAACGCGGTCTGGCGATGATCTGCCCCATTTCCCAAGGTGCTGCAGATGCTGCCACGACACATGGGATGATCGTTACCCTGATGGGATTGGGACTTGATACCCAGGGTGCAGTCCATTGTCATCAAATGAAATCACTGGACTGGAAAATACGTCAGGCCAAATTTAAAGAAAAAGTGCCACTGGCCATCGTTGATGATGTGGCTGCGCGTGTTGAGGCGATTATTTTTGAGTAAAAGCTATGGTACTGCTGAAATTGACCTGACAATTGCCGCCTTTCAAATCAGGTAACTGTCAAATCAGAGCACCACTACAACAAATATCAGCTTCACTCATTCTCTGAACAAGCAAATGAAAATTCAATACAAGCTTCTGCCACTTTTATTTTTTTCCCTTTGCCTGAGTGCATGCCATTCCTTGCTCAGAGTGTCGGGCAAGGTCGTGGATGAGGAAGGCAAGGCTGTCAGCAAAGCCTCTGTTTTCATTATTTATGGGAACTGGGTGAGTGAATCGACCACGCGTGAGGACGGTACATTTTCCAACGCGCAGGTGCATGGCGGGACTGAGAATCTGCAACTGCTGGTTTCCAAAGAAGGCAAGCAACTTTATTTGGAAACGCTGGATTACCACACATCCCCTGTCAGCAAGACCATAGTCCTAAAAAAAGGAACGCAGTCAGAATTGCAAACACCAGAGCATCATTCATAGACTTCTAATTCAGAAACATCAAACAACTTGATGGTTCAAATTCCCGTATGCATCTGCCAATTTCTGCCAGCTCTCATCGCTAAAGCTTTCGCGTCCAACAATAATAAATTTTCTTTTGCCATTCTTTTCCCACACGCAGGTAAAAGTATCGTCATTAAAATTTTTTTGCTTAAGAGACTGGAAATCAATCGTATCAACGATCTCACCACCTTTCATGACTGTAAGTTCACTTGGAGTGAAGATCAATTGATCACCCCATCTATTACGTCCAGAAAATTGCCATGGCATTGCGATGCATAAGGCTACAATCAGGCAAGCTGGCAGTACCCATGATTTATAAAAGTAGATATTCATGAGTATGACTCCGACTACAAGCCATAAAGGCATGGATTTTCTCAAACCACGAAAAAATGCCCCTTGCTGCTGGTCTTTCAGTATATGTATTTCTGTCATAATTTTTGGTGATGCTTGCATTGAAATGGATTGCAATCATAATCTAAAAAACCAGAGAACTCTGCTTTCTTGCTCGCTGATTTGGGGCCTGAACAGTGTTTAGATATCCTCTCCACTCTTCTCCAACACCGCCAGCATCGCCCTCAACCCCTCATTCAAACGCTTCAAATCCGCAGCACTCAAACCAGCCATGATGCGTCTCTCGTTCTCTACGTGAGCAACCAGCGCACGATCTACCAGGTCTTTGCCGGTATCCGTCAATTGCACCAGCATGCTGCGGGCGTCGTCGGGGTTTTGCAGGCGTAGTATCCAGCCGCTGGCTTCAAGTTTTTGCAGCCTGTGGGTCATGGTGCCGGAGGTGACCATGAGTTTGGAGAACAGGTCGGTCGGGCTCATGCAGAAAGTGGCGCTGGAGCGGCGCAAGGTAGCCAGCATGTCGAATTCCCAGGCGCTCATGCCGAAGCTGCTGAAGGTCGCATCAAGTTCGCGCCCCAGCAAGTCACTGCAACGGCGCAGGCGGCCTATGTTTTCCATGGGGCTGCAATCAAGGTCTGGTCTGGCATTGCGCCATTGTTCCAAAATCTTGTCGACCGCATCCATCTTCTTTTCCGCCATCTCGCTCCCCTGATTATTCATTCGCGCATCAATTATTCGTTTGCGTATAGGTCGCCATTATATGGGCAGCCATCTGGCGATTCATGTATTTACGCTCTTAACCTCTTGCACAGACCTTAAAGACCACACAAGGCATGTGCATTTATCTTGATATCAAGATAGTTTGTGATAAGATGAATTTATCTTGAACTCAAGACATTATCATGAAAACTGCAAATGCATCTTCACGTCTGGGCTTTTGGCTCGATACCTTGCTGACTGCCCTTGCCCCTGCCATCTGGGGTTCGACGTATATTGTTACCACTCAATTCCTGCCGCCAGACCGGCCATTTACAGCAGCCCTGCTACGCTGCCTGCCGAGCGGGATTTTGCTGGTGCTGTTTTGCAAACGCCTGCCCTTGTCTCGTGAATGGGGGCGCTTGCTGGTGCTGGCTGCGCTGAACATAGGCTTTTTCCAGGCGCTGCTGTTCATTGCGGCTTATCGCTTGCCGGGTGGCATGGCTGCCGTGATTGGCTCCATACAACCTCTGTTGATCATGGCGATGGCCTGGCTGCTGGACAGGCGCAGGCCAGCCGCGCTGGCGATCACAGCCAGTGTCTGTGCAGTGCTGGGGATGGCGGCGCTATTGCTATCAGCCACGGCGGTCATGGATGCCGTAGGTCTGGCGGCCGCTGCGGCTGGGGCGATTTGTATGGCGGGTGGCACTTATCTGTCGCGGCGCTGGCAAAGCAGTTTGCCGGTATTGGCTTTCACTGGCTGGCAGCTCTTGCTGGGCGGTTTGATCTTGCTGCCTTTGAGCCTGCTGGTGGATGCGCCGCTGCCGGCACTGAACCTGACGCAGATACTGGGCTATGCCTATCTGTCCATCATCGGTGCTTTGCTGGCCTATAGCCTGTGGTTCCGCGGCATAGCGCGTCTGTCACCGGTTGCAGTGTCTTCACTGGGTTTGTTAAGCCCTATTACTGCCGTCATCCTGGGCTGGCTTGTACTTGATCAAAGCATGCGGGGGATGTCGCTGGCGGGTTTATTGATCGTTCTTGCCAGTGTCATCGTCGTGCAAAAAAGCATGCGTATCCAGGCCTGAATTTTTATCACTCTCATCTTTATCAAGGAAAACAAGATGCACGCATCCATACAAGAAATTATTGAGTCCCGCGTTTCTGCGAATAACTATGACAGCAGCCGCAAGCTCAGCCATGACGAGATCAGCGAGCTCGTGCGCCTGGCGACACTGGCACCTTCTGCCTATAATTTTCAGAACTGGAAATTCGTGGCGGTTGTCAGCGACGAGGCTAAACAGCGCTTGCAGGCAGCAGCTTTTAATCAGCAAAAGATCAGCGATGCTGCGGTGACGTTCCTCATCTGCGGCACCTTGAATGCCCACACACAACTGGAGCCCGCCTTGCGCCCCTCCGTAGATGCCGGGATCATCGATAGCAAGATGCTGACGACATGGGTGGGTATGGCAGAACGAAGTCATACTGGCAATGCGGTGCTGCAAAGGGATGAAGCCCTGCGCTCGGCCTCACTGGCAGCAATGACCCTGATGCTGGCAGCGCAAGGGATGGGCCTGGCATCTTGCGCCTTGAGTGGTTTTGATGCAGATGCGGTGGCGCGTGAGTTTGATCTGCATGTCACGGAAATCCCGGTCATGCTGATCACGGTGGGTCATGCCGCCGCAGGCAACTGGCCGCAAAAACCGCGCAAGCAAGTGCATGAAGTGATGCAACTGGTTTGAGTATCTGCTGATGATCACCAGGGTAGCGTCTCACCTGCATAGGTATAAAACTCACCCGATTGTGCAGGCTGCATGCTGTTGATCACCGCCAGCATTTCACTGGCTGCCTGGGCTACCGGGCGGCCTATGCTGGCACCGCGAAAAGGTTGTGACAAGGCGGTGTTGACCGTGCCGGGGTGCAAGGCAAATAAGACAGCATCAGGATGGGTGCGTTTGAGTTCTATGGCGGCGGTCTTGATCATCATGTTCAGCGCCGCCTTGGATGCGCGATAGCTATACCAGCCACCAAGGTGATTGTCTTCTATGCTGCCGACCTTGGCGGATAACATGGCCATGACAGCTCTTTGCTTGTCGAGCAGAGGGGCAAAGTGACGCAGGAGCAAGGCCGGACCAAAGGTATTGACGAGAAAAGTCGCCTGCATTTGTGCATATTGCAAATCGGCCAGTTTTTTCTCGGGCATGAAGTCAGCAGTATGCAATACACCCGTCGCATTGATGATCAGATGAAAAGGGCCATGCTCTTTCATCACATCAGCGGCTTGCGCGATGATGTCTTCACTGGCGAAGTCCAGTGGCGGCTGGCTTTGGCGATGCAGACTTACAACCAGGCCGCAATGTTCCTGCGCGGCCAATAGCTCTACAAATGCCGCACCTATGCCGCCAGATGCGCCTATCACAAGCGCCCTGAAGCCCTGCGGGAAGGAGCTTAGCAGGCTATCCGCCATCATAGCCATCCTTGCTTCCACATTGCAGGGTCAGCCAGTTCCTGCCAGGCAATCTTGCGCCGGGCCTTGGTATACACGGCTTCAAGCTCAACAAATTCTACCTGGGCATTCATGACAAGCTGCCCTTCTTGTTGCTCAGGCAAATAGACTTTACTGACCAGAAAATGCTTTTGTTTGGCAACGACTTCTACCGCAGTCCATTTGGAGAGCATGAGCTTGTTTGGCTGTATGGGATTCATTTTCTGGCTTTCAAATGGTGCTATATCTACTTAAAGATCATCGAACCTGGCACGTATATCTGTTGCCCTGTCACGCAAAGCTTGCAACGTGGATTGATCCATTTTCCTGAGTTGCGGATATACCATGCCTATACGCGGGTTGCTGGATAACTTGTCTTCGTTACGCGCAAAAAAATCCCAGTACAGAGCATTGTAGGGGCAAGCTTGTTCGCTTGTGCGTTGTTTTTTATCATAATGGCAGCCCTTGCAATAATCGCTCATCTTATCGATATAGGCTGCGGCAGATACATAGGGTTTGGTTGCCAGCATACCACCGTCAGCAAACTGGCTCATGCCCAGGGTATTGGGTAGCTCTACCCACTCAAACGCATCGATATAAATACCCAAATACCAGCGATGGACTTGCTGTGGCTGCAAGCCCGCAAGCAAGGCAAAATTGCCGATGACCATCAGGCGCTGTATGTGGTGGGCATGGCCTTGCTCCAACGATTGCGTGATGGCGCTGGAGAGGCAGCGCATTTTTGTTTTACCAGTCCAGAACCATGCTGGCAATTCTGCCTCATGGCCAAAGAAATTATGCTCTTCATAGCCTGGCATTTGCGCCCAGTAAATGCCGCGTACATATTCTCGCCAGCCCAGTATCTGCCGTATATACCCCTCTACTGCAGGCAGTGCGGCATGGCCGGCCCAGAGTGCAGCCTCTACCTTGCTGACCACTTCTTGTGGCTGCAGCATTTTGACATTCAAGGCGAAAGAAATCAGTGAATGAAACAAGCGCCATGACTTGCTGCTCATGGCATCCTGGAACTCACCAAAATGCGGCAAGGCATGCTGGATGAAAGCATCAAGTTGCGCCAGTGCTTCTGCCCGGTTCAGCGGCCAGGAAAAATTAGCCGCATTCGCCTCACCAAAACTATTGATGCCTGCCTGCTGTATGGTTTTCCACAAGTCTGAGTGATCATGCCGTGGCCGGAAATCAGCAGGCTCCCAGGGTATGCCTGGCCAGGCTTTACGGTTGTCGTGGTCATAATTCCATTGCCCACCGACTGGTTTGTTGGCTTCTTCCAGCAAGACCTGGTGCTTGACCCGCATGTGGCGATAGAAATTTTCCATCAGCCATTTTTTGCGGCCTTCAAACAGGATGGCGGCTTCATCACGGCGGGTAAAAAAATGTTCACTACTGCGCATGCGGCAATTGATCTTGCTGGCATCGCAATAGGTGGCAAGTTGTGCATCGAGTCTGAATTCGTCAGGCTCCTGGTATTCAAACTGACTGCACTGATAACGTGCCAGCAGCCAATCAAGATTGGCTGTCAGGGATTGCGTATTGTCTGCGTCATCAACAGTCAGGTAATGCAGGCGATGGCCAGCAGCCTGGAGTTGTGCAGCCAGCTCGCGCATGGCGGCAAAGATGGCGATAATTTTTTGTGCATGATGGAGCACATAATCTGTCTCTTGACGGATTTCCATCATGACATAGACGACATCGCCGGAAGTTTGGTTAAACCAGCTATGTGCAGGATAGAGCTGGTCACCGAGTATCAGGCGCAATGTCGTTGCAGGTGCAGTAGATTGCATGGCGCTTTCCGATCTGATAAGGGCTCTCAAGTCTGTGACTTGCCACTGCGATTGCTTTGGCTGTTGTTGCGGCAACGCTGGGAACAGTATTTGACCTCGTCCCAGTTTTTTTCCCATTTCTTGCGCCAGTTAAATGGCAGGCCGCAAGTCTGGCAAAGCTTGCTGGGCAGGTCGGCCTTTTTTCGCATTTTCATCTGAATTTCATCTAAATGCGACCATCAGGAAGATGCCTTGATCTTGCAATTGGGACGATGGCTGCATTCAGCAGCCATCTGTTTCATCCGCGACCGATTCCAACAATGGCGCCTTTATTGATCGTAACGTGTCAGGCTGGCTGCATGATGCGTAGCCAGTTCATCAACAGAACTGATGGTCATGCCAAGTTCGCTCAGCAAACCGTCGCGCAAGCCATATACCCAGCCATGCACAGTCAATGGCTGGCCACGCTCCCAGGCATCTTGCACGATGGTGGTGCGGCAGACGTTGGCTACCTGTTCAATCACATTGAGCTCGCACAGTCGTTCACTTCTCTCTTGCTCTGAGAGAACCTCACCCAGGTATTTTTCATGTTTCTGATGCACATCCTGCACATGGCGCAACCAGTTGTCAGCCAGGCCGACACGGCGGTTAGTCATGGCGGCATGCACACCTGAGCAGCCATAATGGCCACAGACGATGATGTGTTTGACACCGAGCACATCAATCGCAAATTGCAATACAGAAAGGCAATTGAGGTCTGAATGCACGACCACGTTGGCGATATTGCGGTGAACAAACAGTTCGCCAGGCAAAAGGCCCAGCAATTCATTGGCTGGAACGCGGCTGTCAGAGCAGCCTATCCATAAGTATTCAGGGCTTTGCTGTGCCGCCAATGTCTTGAAGAAATTGGCATCTTTTGCCGTGATGGCAGCAGCCCACTTGCGGTTGTTTTCAAATAATTGCTGTGGAGTCAATCCTGTGTTGCTTGTTGCGTTCATGCTCTCGCCCATTTATTTTAGACAGGCGAGATTCTACCTGCAATGCGAGCTTGCTGCATGATTAGCCCATAATATATCCGGGCATGGTCTATCTGACATGAGCAAAATATTCATATTGCACAGCTGGCCTGTATCAGCAATACTTGGCAAAAATCAATGTCCAGCACTGGATTTGGAGTTCATGCATGATCCCAGGCAAGTATGGCAAGACGGCGGCAAACTGGCTTGTCACATTCAGCATTTTTTACCTCAGTGCAATCTGCTCCGCACAAGCGCAGCAAGAGAGCCTGCGCATAGCCACCTTTGGCCAGGGCGGCCCCATGGAAAAAGCCGCCGCCGTACACCTGACTGAATTTTATAAAAAACTCGGTGTGCGGGTCGAGTTCGTCAACCTGCCTGGCAACCGCGCCCTGCAGGAATCAAATAGCGGGCGTCTGGATGGTGAGCTCATGCGCAAGGCCGGGCTGGCTGTGGAATATCCCAATCTCCTGCAAATCATGGTGCCACTGGCAACCACCAATACTGTCGCCTTTGCCCTCGATAAAAACATCGACCTCGACAAAGGCTGGGCCAGCCTGAAAGAACATACGTTTTCTTATGAGACTGGCACCAAGGTCATAGAACAAAACACCCAGGGCTTCAGCACTGGCCATGCCGAGCACAATATCAAGGCCGCCTTCCGGCAGATGCTGAACCGCCGGGTAGAACTGATCGTCATTGATGAACAGGCAGGCTTGCAACTGGTCAAAGAGATGAAGCTGGAAGGCACGGTACATATGCTGACTCCCCCCATCAGCACGATACCGCTTTACCATTATCTGCATAAGAAGCATGCAGACCTGGCCAGCAGGCTGGAAGCCCTGTTGCGCAAGTATCATTGATACAGGCTGATACGCTGTTTTGCAGTCAGCATATTTGAGCAATCAATGACAAAACTCCTTCATCATTTCATTCAATCTCAATGGCAGCCCGGCATCCAGTCTTTGCTCATCGCTTATCCTGGGGTTGATAGTACACACCTTGAAAGGCGTTTTTGACACCAGTTCCAGCCCATACTCCCTGGGGATGCCGCTGGCCTTCAGATAGCGCTCAATACGACTAACCATGCTCCCGGCCTCCTCCAATATACCCAGCCTGGCTGCCTTGCGTGACATAAAAAAACCCAGCAGGTGATTTTCCTGTGAACGCCAGTTCTCATTTTCTTCGGATTCGCCACCGGTATTGGTGTGCTGAAAAACCCGCGAGACCAAAGCAAAATCTCTGGCGTTCCACGGCAGATCATCAACCATCATTTCAAACAGACGCATGCGGTTGGCAGCATCTGATTTCAATTCAGCTGGTCTGTCATAGACATCACCCCGCTTAAACAGAGAACGAGTCTTTTGGTCTTGTTGATAGATTTTTTCAATTTCGGCAGACCTGCTCATGCTTTCAGCGCTGGCAACAGCGTGGAAGGTGAGAACAAGCAATAACGGTCCGTTTTTTAAGATATTCATCGTATTTTTGTTTGCTCATATCAGGGAAACGGCGGGGATACGGACAAAACTCAAGGTGTGGCTTCGAAAGCCAATGTCTTACCTGCCCCGCGCCACTGCCCCAGTAATTTATTACCTTCCCGACGATAACTGATGGTGGCGCTTGGTTTGCCCTTGCCGTCAAATTCAGTCAGCTCGGTTACATCCTTCTTGCGTACTACCTTGAGCGGTATGGCCTGGCGATGTTTGTCATAATAATAGCGCGAGCTTGAGTAATATGCACCTTCGACACTATCTGTGAGCATCAGGGTAATCGGCGTGTTGCCATTGATCTTGCCGCGAAAAACCTGGGCATAGGGATTGATGTCAGCAATTGCTCCATCCCCCTCGCCTAGCAAAATATATTTTCCATAGTTGCTGAGGTAAGTAGTCAACTGCGGTGCTTTGAGTGTCATGACCAGATTACCCAGATCATCAATGGCACGGTTGGCATGTGCTGAACATGTGCCGCTGTCAAAACTGAGTGCACCATCAAGTATGCTTATCTGACCAGGATACTTCAGATACAAATCGTAGAGGCTGCCAGATTTGGTATAGCGTTCTTCCAGGCAGCGCTCGTATAGCTCGATCTGATCAGCTACCGTTTCTTTGCCGCGCTCTTTCGTCGCCTTGTTGGACAATTTCTCCAGACGTGCTATTTCTGTACGCAAACGCTTGGCATTGGTTTTTTGCGCCAGTATCGCCAGGGCCTTTTTACCAGACTCGCTTAACAACTCCACAGGCGTGATGACACGCCCTGTCCTTGCATCAAAGTCAAAACGTATATCATTCAGGCTGCAGTACGCGCCGCAGCCCTCAGTACTGACAACGATAGCATAGTGTCGCTTACCATTCAGCAGGCCCGAAGATGCAGGCTCCATGGACTCAAGAGGAAGCTCCAGCTCTATCAGTGCAGTCTTTGCAGCAGTGTCTTCTTTTGCAGGTGGCAAAGTATTCAATAACTGTATGTGCAAAAAGTTATTGATACGATCTGTCACCTGCCTATCCTCGGTTGAGATGAAAGGAATGGTGAGCTCTACTTTCTCCCCTGAGGAATTCTTGCTAACATACTTGAGCGGTTTATCGCTGAAAGTCGCGCCCAGGCAAGTGCCAGAAAATAGCAAGGCACTGCCAAAGAGACTGAAGAGGCTGATATTTTTAGCGAACATTATCCGCGTGCGGGTATCAACAAGCCCCTCTGCACCGCAGGTCGCCCGACAAATTCGGCCAATGCGCGTTGTACATGCGGGAAGTCATTGATGCCCACCAGCTCACCTGCTTCATAAAAACCAATCAGATTGCGTATCCATGGGAAGATGGCAATATCAGCAATGGTATAGGTATCGCCCATGATCCACTTGCGGTCTGCCAAACGCTGGTTGACGACGGCCAGCAGGCGCGTGGATTCTGCCACGTAGCGGTCGCGCGGGCGTTTGTCTTCATAGGCCTTGCCGGCAAATTTATTGAAGAAACCAAGCTGACCAAACATCGGGCCTATGCCACCCATCTGGAACATCAGCCATTGCAGGCATTCATAGCGTTCTGCCGCATCGGTTGGGATGCACTGCCCGGTCTTGTCTGCCAGGTAGATCAGAATGGCACCAGATTCAAACAGCGCCAGTGGCTTGCCGCCCGGGCCTTGCGGGTCGATGATGGCGGGAATTTTATTATTCGGGTTCAGTGACAAAAACTCTGGCGAAGTCTGGTCATTGGTCTCAAAGCTGACCAGGTGAGGTTCATAGGCCAGGCCGGTCTCTTCGAGCATGATGGAGACTTTCACGCCATTCGGTGTCGGCAATGAATACAGTTGCAGGCGTTCAGGATGCTGGGCTGGCCATTTTTTAGTGATAGGGAAATTATTGAGAACAGAGCTGGACATGGTGTTTCCTTCCTGGGTTGATCTGATAGCGGCCTTTCAGGCGCAGAAACCAGATGCTAATCCATTTATGAAATTTCTGCGCAGGGCCATCATATCTATGATGGCAAGTGGACGACATTTGGGCTAAGCTGCACGACTTGTGCCGTAATCCAGTTACTTACCCCATGCTCAGGACCATTTTCACACGACTTCTATTTGTTATTGCCTTGATCGCCATAGTCCTGGGGCTGGCACGCTATCTGGGCAAGGACAATAGTGATATTGCGCCAGACAATTTGCTGGCGAAAGTGGGCGTGATCAACAAACCAGCTCCTACTTCCTTTGACTGGCAAGCGGAGCTGGATGTGTATGCAGGCTTACCTGATGTCGACAACAGTTATTTCTCTGATCCTTACGCGGTCGCGATAGACAAGCAGGGCACTATTTTTGTCAGTGATGCAGGTGAACATAACCAGATCTTGAAGATCAGCACTGATGGTGCAGTTGCGCCCTATGCCGGTTCTGTCGAAGGCTTTGTCGACGGCAAGGCTGATCAGGCGGCTTTCAATACGCCATCTGGCATAGCTCTGGATGGCAAGGGTAATTTGCTGGTGGCTGACACTGGCAATCACGCGATACGCAGCATCAGCCCAGAAGGCATGGTGACGACATTGGCAGGAAATGGCAAACCTGGTTACCAGGACGGCGCAGGTATTACGGCACAATTCAATGGCCCGGTGGGTATAGCCGTAGATGCAGCAGGCAATATTTACGTGGCCGATACCTACAATGACCGCATACGCAAGATCAGCCCTGACGGCCAGGTCAGCACACTCGCCGGTGGCAATGGCTCTGGTTATCTGGATGGCGAGGCGGCCGCTGCGCTGTTTGATACGCCAACAGGGCTGGCACTCAATAGCAAGGGCGACATACTCATCGCCGACAGCAAGAACGACGCCATCCGCATGCTGAGCAAGGATGGACAAGTCACCACACTGGCCCGTGCACTGGATGATGAAGAAAAACCCCTGATGCGCCGCCCTTTGAGCATCGTCGCCACTTATGACGATCACTTTTACATAGGTGAAGGCGGCAAGGGTCGCATCATACAGATTTCTCCCACAGGGGAGATGCGTGGCGTGACGGGAGTGGGTATCAATTTTGAAGCCGGGAATGAAAAAGCCATACGCTTCTTGCAGCCCACAGGCATAGCGTTGAATGACAAAGGTGGCCTGCTGGTCAGTGATTCCGCCCGCCTGCAATTGGTGAGCCTGCATAGCAAAGGCATGCCTGACAGCATGACCGGGCAAAAACCGGCAGCACCAGCCAATGTGCAGGAAATAAAAAATACCCGTCTTGATGATGAGATCAAATCCTACCCCTGGCCCATCAAGCCGCAAAAATCACCGCACGAAGTCGTCGGCACCATGGGTGAAGTGCGTGGCAATTATGATGGCGAAAGCCGTGATCACTTCCACGGTGGCCTCGATGTGCAGGCAAACATGGGCACAACCGTGTATGCCATCGCCAGTGAAAAAGTACGCGGCACCAGCAGTAGCTGGGGCTACGCTGGTCTCAGCGAAGGCATCAAGCTCGACAGCATGGCTTACATTCACATGAAGGTCGGGCGCACCGCCAAAGACGCGCTGATCGATGAGGATAAATTCCAGCTACAGACGTTGGCAGATGGCAAACCCTATGCAGTGCGTGTCAGGCGCGGCACCCGTTTCAAGACTGGCGAAGCACTGGGCAGTATCAACCGCATGTTCCATGTGCATCTGGAACACAATCACGCTGGCCTCAAAATCAACCCTCTGCAACTGAACTTCCCCGGCCTGGTCGATACCGTCGCACCTGAGATAGAAGACATCACTATCGTTGATGGCAGCGGCAAAGAAATCAAGGACAAACAGCAGGGCCGCCTGCTCCTGTCCAGCCAGGTCAAAGACTATGGCATCGTCGTCGATGCCTATGACCAGGTCGATGGTAATGCCAAACGCCGTCGTCTGGGTCTGTACCAATTGGGCTATCAACTCCTGTACACCGACGGCAGCCCCGTGCCTGGCTATGAAACCCCACGCATGACGATGGAATTCAACGCCCTGCCACCTGACCGTGAAATGGTCAAATTATTGTATGCAGAAGAAAGCGGCATCACTGTACACGGTGCCAAGAAAACCCGCTTCCTGTACATGGCCAGCAATTCGGTCAAGGATGGTGTTGCGAAAAAAGGCAGCTGGGATGTCAGCAAACTCGCGCCTGGCAATTATGTCTTGCGTATCCATGCAGCGGACTTTGCGGGGAATGTGGCGAAGGATAATCGTGACCTGAGATTCACAGTGGACTAATTCTTTTGCAAGTACACAGTAGCTAAGCACTTAACAATTATCTACCACATTAAAGATATTAAAAATTCTTCACATGATGCATATTCACATAGCTCGCTTACTTTTTCTCGCTGTTTTAATGCAGCTAACTTGCCCTGCATTTGCAGAGATTGTTCCTGAGTCGGGTGGACATGGTAGTGTCTATTTCGGAAAATACGAACCGAAAGAACCAAAATCGCTGGCAGATATCCCACAGCCTGTAGCCGCAAAACTTATTGAGCACCTTAAAAAACGCCTGGGTGAAGCGCAATATGCACATTTGAAATTTGCAGGTGGTCAGGTGATAAACGCAAAAGAGTTACGTAAAAAAGAACCCAACTCCAGGGACTATCAATGGGAAATTCCGGCCTATATATTGCAATTCGATTTTGAACTACCAGGAATACCCAAAGTCATTTTTCCTGCAGAAATTTCACTCAGATCAGACGCAAGCATAATAGAAGAAATTAATCTGCCCGCTTATGCCACTTCAACAGAAAAACAAGTATTTCATTCTTTCAAAGAATTAATGGGCGTCGTCGCAAAAAAAGGGTTTCATGAAAAAAACATGGCTTACAAGCTCGAATACAATGAAAATGAGGTCCTGGTCAAGAAAAGCATGTTCGAGAAAAACATGACTGTCATGCTCGAATACGATAAAGAACTTGATACTCTCGCTTGGAGGTATACCAAGATATTATCGGACAACGGCTACAGTACACAGATGGAATCCATACTGGTCAATGCGTATTCTGGCAAAATTATCCGCACCACGAAATCCAGGGCTATACGTTGAAGTGAGGTGCCAGGTCTGACATCTCTTGCACCAACTATCAAACAATCAGCCCGCCACACCCAGTATCACGCTCGAAGCCTTGAACAAGCCAGTCACCGTGCCACCTACGACCAAGCCCATGCTGGTCGCGCTTTCATTGGTGATGATGGCAGCCAGTGTCGCGCCACCTGGCAATTCAACCACCACTTCGTTATTGACTGCACCGGGCAGGATGCGGCTGATGGTGCCTGTGAGCTGGTTGCGGGCTGAAAGCCTGGCTTTGGGGTCTTCTTCCATGAGGATGATGGAAGATGCCTTGATGAGTGCAAAGGCTTCTGCACCGATTTGCAAGCCCAGCTCCTGCGTGCTCTCATGGGTGATGATGGCGACTATCTTTTGGCCGCCGGCTATTTCGAGTTCTATCTCGTCATTGATGGCACCGGGTTTGACCTGGCTGACTTTGCCAAGGAACTGGTTGCGTGCGCTGGTTTTCATATTCATTTTCCTGATGAGTAAAAAGTCGTCGGCAATGCCTACGGCCTGCCGGTCTAGCTGGGCGATGAAGTCGCGGTGTTCTTGTTCTATGATCCTGAAATTATTGACCAATTGTTCGCCGCGCTTCGTCAGCCTTGTGCCACCGCCGCCCTTGCCGCCGGTCAGGCGTTCTACCAGGGGCTCGCCTGCGAGATTGTTCATGGTGTCGATGGCATCCCACGCAGCTTTATAACTCATTTTGACGGCTTTTGCAGCCTGGGTGATGGAGCCGCTTTCGGCCAGTTGGGCCAGCAGGGCGATGCGCCCCTTGCCACCAAAATTTTCACCGTCGACTGTCATCCATACTGAGCCTTGCAGGGCGATGGATTTATCTTTCGCTGCCATGTTGTGCTATGCCGTAGTTGCTGAATCCGGAAAGCATACATGGAAGTCGTCGCAATGCGTACATTTTGGTGGACGTAAATCGTGTTTGCCTTGCCTGCGGCCCAGTTCGGCAAACAAAAAGCGCTTACATTTGAGGTTGTGGGTATTCGCCAGAAACAGCTCAGTGAAATATTCCCGCATCAGCGCCGAGACTGCTTCGCGGCCTGACACGCCCAGATCTTGCCACAGGTGGCGGCTACCAAAACTGGCAGCGGCGATGGCGCTGGCCAGCCAACTGGCGAGCTGTGCATTAACAGACACAGATTGATGATCCAGCAATAGCTGTTTCAATTGCATGAATTCGACAGGTGCGGTCTGTAACAGCGCATGGTACTGCTCACCTGATAAGTTCATCAATATCCGCGTATCTGACATGCCGGGCTCGGGAAAGCCACTTGCCAGCATCACTAGCAACTCTTGCTGCGGCAAACCCAGGGTCCAGGCGAACAATGGCAGTTCGCCTTCTTGTGCATGTCTGAGTACACCAGCAATTGCCGTGCGCAAATATACTGCCCCTGCATGAGGCTCATTTTGCTTGCGGATGAAATGCAGTTGCTGGCTGTCCATGGCAGGCTTTCGCTAATCGCTGATCTTCCTGACTTCCAGGGTCTTGAGCCATTTGACATGGCGCAGGCCGGTACGTATGTCCTTGCCGGAGATCATGGCGATGCGCCCTTCTTCATCTGGCAGGGCTTTGCCATCTTTTTCAAAGAAGACCAGTACACCTTCACCAACGGCAGTGTTATAGATTTCACTCCATGAATAGACGACCTTATACCCATCGGTGGCGGTAGCGATGATGATGGTTTTTTTAACGTCATTATGATCGCGTGCTATGACGGTGGCTTTGTCAAGCAGGTCGCGCAGGCGCACGCCTTTGAAGTTTTCCAGCTTGCCTGCATTCGCACCATTTTGTCTGGTCAGCGGCAATTCATTGATTTGCTGTATGGGGAATTTTTTCAGGTCTTCCACGGTCAGCGTCAGCGGTTTTTCAACCGCACCGGTGATGCTCAGGGTCTGGCTCACATACTGGGAGATGTCCCCTGGCTTGTCATGTGAAAACGCGGTGGATGCGTGTAAGAGTATGAGGGCGAATGCAGTGTTGCTCAGTAGCTTGAACATGTTGATGATCCTTAAAAACGGCAATTCAGGTTGGCAAACCACATGCGGCCAGCATTGGGGAAACCGTCTGCCAAAGCATAATTCTTGTCTGTCAAATTGGTGACGCCTGCTTCCAGATTCAGGTTCTTCATGGGCTGGTAAGCCAGTTTCAAATTGAGCGTGGTAAAGCCTGGTAATTCCAAAGTATTTGATACCCAGCGGCTGCTATTGTTTTCTACATAGGCGGTGATATCGACTTGTTCCATTGGATGCAAGGTGGCATGGGCTGTCAGTTTATGGCGCGGGATATCAGTCAGCCTAGTTGCAGGATTGCTGATATTATTGAGATCAGTGAACGTGTAATTGCCACCGAGCTCCAGC
This sequence comes from Undibacterium sp. Tian12W, assembly GCF_049339405.1. Taxonomy (NCBI): domain Bacteria; kingdom Pseudomonadati; phylum Pseudomonadota; class Betaproteobacteria; order Burkholderiales; family Oxalobacteraceae; genus Undibacterium; species Undibacterium sp. Tian12W. Next base: position 180,748 of record NZ_JBMPPK010000010.1, on the reverse strand, counting down.
CATTGATTGACGCTGCTGCTGAGACCCGCTTCGATGCCACTGATCCTGACCTTGCCAGCATTTTGCATTTGTGATTTGGTGCCAACGACATTGGCAACAGTCTGGATCTTATTGCTGACATCGCTATAGAAAACTGCCGCCTCGGCTTTGGCACCCTGCCACGGTTGCCCCTGGTAACCGACTTCCATATTCAGGGCACGCTCAGGCTGCAAGTCAGGGTTTTCTATAAAGGTGCCCAGGCGTTGTGAATAGCGGTCCTTGAGTGTGGTCAGGCGGTTCTTTTGGGCAATACTGCCATACAGGCGTGCACTATTGCTGAGTGTGTAGAACAAGCCTGCCTGCGCATCGCTTGCAGACTGTGTACGTGGCAGGGAATAAGGGTTGCCGAGACTGAAGACACTGTCCGGCCTTAACTCATGCCTGCCCAGGCCCAGCGACAACAGCAGGGACTGGCTCAGTTGTATATTGTCTTCTGCCGCAATCGACATCAGCACGTCTTTAAAGCGGGTATTCAGCGTACCAACACCATCTAGCTCCTTATGTTCATCTGCCTTGTAATGTCCTATCAGACGCAGGGTATGCGATGAAAGGCGCGTGGATTCCAGCGTCAGCGATGCGCCATTGGTGTGGTCATCATAAATACTGCGGCCAGTGCTGACACTGCCTGAACCAGAAGTCTTGAGCGTGGTATAGCTGTCGTTGGTATAGGTATCGACTTCATTGCCATAGCTATCATGGTAAAGCCTGAGCTTGACGCTTTCATGCTCACCCAGCGTGATATTCGAGATGAAGTACAGACTCTCTTTATCCCAGTAAGGCCATTTCCAGTAGCGTGCGGCGGCGGGTACTGTGGATGGTGGCTGGCCTTTTTCGCCATTTTGTTTGTAATAGCTGATCGCATATTCATCACCGGCATTTGGTGTCAAACCCAGCTTGAAGGAAAACTTGCTGTCTTTACGATAGGCATTATTGCGTGAGCCACCGTTCTCACTGCTGGTCGGAACAAAGTCGCCAGACAGCGAGAAAGTGTCGCTCTGCAGATAAGACAAAGCAGTTTGCCAATACCAGATACCCTGTTTGCCACCGAGATTGACGGCTGCCTGCCGCTCACTGCCGCTGCCCAGACTAACGATGGCATCCCCCTCCAGCGCTGCCCTGGGCTTGCGCGAAATCAGGTTAATTGCGCCACCTAAAGTATTAGGGCCATACGCCATGGAAGAGAAACCCTTGGCCAGTTGTATCGCGGCCAGGTCGGCTGTCGTGAAACGGTTGAAATCCACATAGCCATCATAGGGCACATAGACCGGGATGCCGTCGATGAACAGTGGCACCTGGCGGCTATCGAAACCACGCACGGCGATGGTTTTTTCATTCCGGGCATTGGTGGAAAGACTGACACCTGAGAGCAGGTTCAGCGCGTCACCGATGTTATTGCGGTTGTATTGCTGTATGTCTTTGGCAGTGAGCACAGAGGCAACCTGGTCACCCGTCTCGCCTACTTCAGTCTGAGGCAAGCGCTTTGCGGTCACCAAGACTGTACCCAGTTCAAAAGCTGAGGTCTTGTCTTCGGCTGCCTGAACAGACTGGCTTTGCATGGCCAGAAGAGCAAGGGCAATGCTGGTGGCAAGCAGGCCGGGCTTGAATCTGTGCAATGGAGATTGTTTAAAACCTGACAACATAGTTACTTTCAAAAAAACGTTATAGCAACTTGTATATAACGGTGGTTAAAAATTTTTATGCGGCGCTGAATATGCTGGGTGAGCCGGATGAACCTGCAACAGCCAAACTTGTTTGCAGCTTTCCATCCTGCAGGTTCAGCACATGCTCACCAAACACCTGGGCGTCTTCTGCATCGTGGGTGATGAGTATCATGGGGATATTCAATTGCTTTTGCAGACTGTCCAGTTCTTTGCGCATGCTGATGCGCAGGGGCTGGTCGAGTGCGGCAAAGGGTTCATCGAGCAAGAGCGCGCGCGGTTCAGCGATCAGTGCGCGTGCCAGGGCAGTTCTCTGTTTTTGCCCGCCCGATAATTCATGCGGCATTTGCCTGGCCAGGGCTTTGATGTGCAGGGCTTCGAGCCAGTAATCGACCTTTTCATCCTGTACTTTGGCAGAAGGATTGCGCCAGCCCTGACTGAGGCCAAAGGCAATATTCTGCGCCACGTTCAGATGCGGGAACAGGGCATAGTCCTGGAACAGATAAGCCAGTTGGCGGCGCTGTGGTGGCAGGTTGATACGCGCAGTATGGTCAAACAGGGTATTACCTGCGACATGGATGTAACCAGTATCGGGCGTCATCAAACCGGCGATGGCTTTAAGCACCAGGCTCTTGCCAGCACCAGATGGGCCAAGTATGACGAGGCGCTGGCTATCGCTGCGAACCACAACATCCAGTTCAAAACGACGCTGGCCAGATTGCAGACTCTTGTGTATGTGCAGGTCAAATTGCATTTTATTTGCTCATATTCAAAGGCGTCACATGCGGTTGGCAATACGGCCAGGCGCGAGCTTGCCTGCCAGCAGCAAGACCACAATACAGACTGCCGAAGTCAGCAAGACCAAGGTATTGGCGACATCGTCCTGCCCGGCCTGTACTGCTTCATAGACCGCAATCGATAAAGTCTGGGTCTTGCCGGGTATGCTGCCCGCCACCATCAGGGTCGCACCAAACTCACCGAGGGCGCGGGCAAAGGCCAGCAAGACACCGGCCAAAATGCCACGCCACGCCAGCGGCAAAGTCACGCGGAAAAACACGGCCATTTCAGAAATACCCAACACCCTGGCCGCCTGCTCCAGTTGCCCATCGACCGCTTCAAAAGCCGCTCTCGCCGGTTTGAATACCAGCGGGAAGGCGACAATGGCTGCGGCAATGACCGCACCCTGCCAGGTAAAAATAAAGCTGAAGCCAAAATGATCTTGCAACCATGCGCCGAGCGCACTACGCCGCCCCAGCAAGACCAGCAGGTAATAACCGAGTACCGTGGGCGGCATGACCATGGGCAGGGTCAGTATGGTATCGAGCAGGTCCCGGCCAGGAAAGCGCTTGCTTGCCAGCAGATAACCTACGCCTATGCCAAAAATCAAGTTCAGCAGCGTGGCCCAACCCGCGACTTTCAATGACAATAGCAAGGCTGTCCATGCTGGATTCATCGATAACCTTATTTTTTACGGCTTCTGGAAACCGTATTTAGTCAGGATAGCCTGGCTTTGTGGCAAGAACAAAAAGGAGATGAAACGCTTGGCCTCTTCCCCATTGTTGCTGGCCTTGATTTTCGCAACAGGATAAGTGATAGGCATGTCCAGTGGTACTTCCAAGGCGACCTTGACCTTATCCTTCATGATGGCAGCATCGGTCGCATACACAAAGCCACTCTCGACTTCGCCACGTGCCACATAATCGAGCGACTGGCGCACGTTCTGGGTATAGATGGCCTTGGTTTCCAGCGCTGGCCAGAGTTTTGCTGCCGTCAACGCATGCTGGGTATAACGCCCGACCGGTACGCTAGCTGGGTTGCCAATGGCGATACGCTTGATGCCAGCCTGGCTCAAATCTTCCAAGCGTTTGATGGACAAGACGCTGTCTATGGGAGCAATCAGTACCAGAGTATTTTTAACGAAATCACGGCGGTCAGTTGCAAGGACCAGGCTCTGTTTTTGTGCTTCATCCATGCTCTCCTGATCAGCCGAGGCAAATACATCGACCGGCGCACCTTTGGCAATTTGCTGCAGCAACGCACCAGACGCACCAAAATTCAGCGATACCTTGGCTTCAGGATATTGCGCCTGATAATTTTGCGCGATTTCCTTGAAGGCATTGGTCAGGCTGGCAGCGGCAGAGACTGTGACTTCTGCAGCAAGGCTGGTGGCAGAAATTGTGCAGAAAGCAATACTGGCAATGAGTTTGCCCAGGGTCTTGATTTGCATAAGGTATCCAGAGGGAAATGAGGAACAAGAAGCGTAATATACACTTATATATAGCGACTGAGAAATAAGCAGATTTGAATACTTGATATGTGTCACGAAAATACCCGCTTCCCGGTATTTCTGCGCAAAAACAGGCATTGTTGAGCAACGCTTCTTTCAAGGCTAATGAGTACCTTCAGTGTCCGTAAAAAAAACTGAACGCAAATCATAGCAATTATGCATAATATAACTACAACTAAATTGGCACGCGACTGGATGAGTGATGGCAAGTAAGGCTATGATAGAAAAACTGACGAACTTACTGTTGCAGACATGTGGCCTGATTGCCGTATGCGCTGATAATGTATTAGCAGCCGACTTCAGCATCTTGAGCAGCACGATGAACAAGACCTTTGAAGAGGCTGGGAAGATCAGGCAAGTCGAACTCAGGATGCCATACATCAAAATGAGCGACGCAGATGTTGCCCAGCCCATCAATGATCAGCTTTACATTTATACACTGGGTTATTACGCGCCAGATAACTATGTTCCAGGCTTGACTAATGAAGGCGACCATATTGCTTTTATCCGGGATCTTTCACATGAACTGGTCTATCAGAACGAACGCAGGCTAGCAATAAAGGTCACATCGCTTTTTTGCCGGTCCACCTGCTTGCAGTATGACGAATACTTTAATTTCGATTTGCGAAATGGTCATAAAATTGACTTGCATGAAGTCTTGCAACCGGAAACCAGCAAGATGATGGAGCGAGTAGTTATCGCAGAGTTGCGCAAACGCTATCGCAAGCAAATTGACTTGCTGCAGGATGGAATCCGCAAGTTGAAAAGTGGACAGTATCGTGGCGACCGCAAGCTAAAATACTTGCAAGACAGCCTGCGTGTAAATAAAGACTGCCTGGCAAGTATCAAAGCAAAACTGTCTCCCATGGAATTTTTTAATCAGTACGCGCTAACGAGTCGCTTTTTCGACGACAGGGTAGAGTTCACTAACCGCTGGTGCACCAGTCCTGACGAGAGATATCTGGATAAAGTAGCTACTACTGATTTTACTTTTAGCTATACAAGCTTGCGTCCATGGATGACGGCCTATGGCCGCACCATTTTACTCAACGAAGGCGATGCCACAGGCACAGACTGGAGAGGACAAATCCTGTACGGCAGCATGGGTAAGGAATCAGTCAAAATGCGTGCGGACGAAACCAATAAATCTGGTCTTATCCACTACTCTGGCAATGTGGATATTTACGGTGATCTGCACCAATCATATTTCTTCATGGGCGCGTGGATAGACAATGGTCAATTTAAGCTGATAAGCTTACCCGGTAGCAAACGTATCGCGATAAACCTCAGGCAAAAAGGCAATACCTTGAGCGGCGAGTATATTGAACTGGATGAGGACAATCAGGTTACCAATAATGTACAGCAGATAAAATTGCGTATACCTTGATGGGGAGGTGGAGGCAGAATCACCTCTGACATTCCTGCATTTTCACCCGCAACAAATTTTTCATCGCGACTTTATGAAGAAGCATGGTTCAGATTGAATCTGGCCAGGCTTCACGTTTTTCTTAGATGATTAAATCAATCTAAGCGTCATGACATTAATCCAGTCCAGCATGATAACGTGGTCGATTAATGTGCCCACATTTGTCGTGTCAAACATGAATTTCTCTTGAGAGAGGCTAGCCTGGTATGGTCGTAGCGTTTCATTAGCTTTATGTGAGGAATCAACACACATGATAACGACTTTACTCTTGACCGCTTTCTCTGTACTCATGCCACCAGGCTGAAAACACAGTGTCGTATTTGAGCGAACCCGCTTGCTCAATGTAACAGATGTCTGCGCATACTGACACCGCATCCATACTTCTGTTTTTCCGATTGGAGCACCAAATGCCCAATATTGAATTCCATCCTTTTCCATAGGCTTCAGCTCAGCCTCAGGTTCTGCGCGATGACGAGACAAAGGTCCTGCAATAATTGAAACGATTTGCAAGGCGAAATCTTGACGGTCTGATGTAGCCTTCCATCCAGAAATTGCAGGTTTAAGTACAACACTACCAGCAATCCTGGGTGGGCAGGTTTGCGCCAGTGCGCAAGAACTAATCATTTCTCCCAAAAAAACCAGAGCAAAAATTACTTTTCTCATTTAACGATCTCACAGGAAACAGAACTATGTTACAGGCTAGCCTTACTGCTGCGTTAAATCTGAAGGCTAGCTGCATTCAGATCACAATGTGCTATGAAAGACTAATGTAGTTATAAACTTATCATAAATGCTTTTTGCGCCTGTTATTTCTGCTGTCGGAGCAATCAAGATAATTTCTCCATCATATATTTGGTTGCCACGATTGAATGAAAACAAGGTGCTGACATTTGTCATGCCTGTCTTTTTATTCTTTTGACTTCGACTTGATTGCCAAGCCTGTGCATCTCCCAGGGAAATGGATTTTGAGAGCCAGGAGGGTACGGGAGTATCTTTCTCATCAATCCTCCTATGTATCTCAAAATTGATACACATGCTGATTTGTGAATTCAGGAAAATCGTAAACCCGTGAAATGAAGCGCTCTGGTCAACACCATCCCATCCTGTCAATCCGGCAGGAATAACTGCAGAAAAAGCATAGTCATCATTAGTGATTGATCCTTGAAATGCCCTACCCAAACCAGGCTTTGATGACGTAAGCTGTTCACAGGAAATTACTTGCGGCTGCCGTTCATTGATCGGTCGCGCCTGAGCATTCACAACAAACAGAACATTGATAAGTAAAATCAGAAATATTTTCATGGACTTGTCAGCCTCATTGCCATAAATTGTAAATTGCCCCGTCAGTCAAATATCGCGACACGCCTGACTTCTGATTTTCAACACTGCTAGAAAAAAGGGCAGGTTTCATCAAAGCATTTCTTAAATGTCTTAGCGCCTGATGGCCGCGACCTGATAATAACCGTAAACATAGTAATAAAGTCTGCCAGATAAAAATTGAGTATCCCCAGATATGCTTTGCCAGGATGAGTCGCACTAGCAAACGTCCGTCAAAAAAACAGGCGCATTGTAATGCGCCTGTTTTGAAACAGCGGTCTTAGAAGCTTTCAGGTTTAGCGGCCGCGCGTATCTTCCTCAGCCAGCATGGCTTTCTTGAGACTGCGATCTACCGGGGATTCGCCCAGCCAGATACGCAGCAAGGCATTGTAGAAACCGAGGTCCGGGTAAGGGTCGCCCATTTTCTTGCCGTTCAGTGCTACGACGGTGCCTACTCCGGGTATCCAGTCATTGGTCATGACATCGCCTTTTTTGAGTTCAGGCACGGAGGCAAACAATTCACCGAAACGGATGAATTGCGAAGTCATTTTGGACTTTTCTGCCTTGTCGGTGTTTTGTTGAATGCCGGTCATGAAACCACGCCCGAATTCTTCATTACTGAGGTCGCGCAACATGACGATAGTCACGCGACGTGGCCCTTGTGATGCCAGTACTTCTGGTACTGTGGTCTTTTTCTCTTTCAGATACAGTCCCGCTGCATAGACTTTGAAAATGGCCTTGTAACGTATGCCTGCACCGTTCAACTTCAGATCAGTGCCGCCTACTTGTACGTTTTCATCAAACTTAACCCCGGCAACTTCGGTGGCACTGGCTTGCACACTCATGCATACGGCCAGCGCCAGACCTGCCAGGCGCATTACTGTTTTGTTCAATCGCATTTGTCTCCCCTTTTATTTTAATACCACTTGAAAACTGCCCACCTCGCTTTGGGTTACGAAGGCGGTGCCACTAGCTTACCTGAATTTCAACTTTTGAGCTGTCGGCTTTTTGCAGTGCGTGGCGGGCACTGATGAAGCGGTCAAATTCGTCTATGGGAATGGGTTTACAGAACAGGTAACCCTGATAAGCCTGGCAACCGGCCTGCAGTAAAAATTCGCGCTGCTGTTCGGTTTCCACACCTTCTGCAATGACGTTCAAATCGAGGCTGGCGCCGAGGCTGATGATGGTGCGTACGATGTTGGCATTGTTCACATCGTCAGGCAGATTATGCACAAAACTGCGGTCTATCTTGAGCTGTGTCAAAGGCAAACGTTGCAGATAAGAAAGTGACGAATAACCGGTACCAAAATCATCCATGGAAAAACCGACGCCGAGCTTCTTGATGGCATGCATTTTTTCTATGACGATGGTGACATCTTCGAGCACCACGCTCTCGGTCAGTTCCAGTTTCAACAAGACCGGGTTGGTACCAGTCTCATGCAAGATGCGTTTGACGTCATCGACAAAACCCGGATGGCGGAACTGGCGGGCACTGACATTGACGGCCAGTTGCATGCCGGATTTAACCGGATCATCAGCCCAGATGGCGATTTGCTTGCAGGCTGTTTCCAGTACCCACAGGCCTATCGGCAGGATAAGGCCGGTTTCTTCTGCCAGCGGGATGAAGTCCAGCGGCGACACCAGTCCGCGTGCAGGATGATGCCAGCGCAGCAATACCTCTGCCCCAATGGGGTCGCCGAGCGCACTGACCTGCAATTGATAATGCAGGACAAACTGCTTGTGCATGAGGGCATGGCGCAAATCGGTTTCCATCGCAGTGCGGAATTCCAGCGCTGCCTGCATGCTGGGGTCAAAGAAGCGCACACTGTTTTTACCGAGTGCCTTGGCCTGGTACATGGCCATGTCAGCGCGGCGTAATAACTCATCGATGCCGACTGCTTCGCTGCCAAACATGGTGATACCTATACTGCCTGAACTTTCATAATCAATATGCCCAAGATTGATGGTCTGGCTCAGGGTAATACGGATTTTTTCTGCGACGTTTTCAGCCAGGCCGGCAGCATATTGCAGGTCTTCATGCAAGCCTTCGAGTAAGACCACGAATTCATCACCACCGGTGCGCGAAACGGTATCGTCTGCCCTGACACAGGCATGGATGCGCTTGCCTATCTGGGTCAGTAGCAAGTCGCCCATATTATGGCCCTGGGTATCATTCAGGGTTTTGAAGTTATCCAGGTCTATCATCAAAATCGCACCATAGCGCTGATGCCTGCGGCTTAACGACAAGGCGCGCGCCAGCCTGTCGAGCAAGAGGCGGCGGTTAGGCAAACTCGTGAGTGGGTCAAAGAAAGCCAGTTGGTGAATTTTTTCTTCCGAGACTTTATGCTCGGTGATGTCATTGAAGGAGCCGACATAATTGCTGACCTTGCCGTCTTCATCCAGCACGGCAGATATCACCAGGCGTTCGGAATAAATTTCACCATTCTTGCGACGGTTCCACAATTCTCCTTGCCAGCGGTGATTGCGACGTATTTCGTCCCACATCTGGCTATAGAACGACTCGTCGTGGCGGCCCGATTGCATCAGCCTGGTACCCTGGCCTACGGCCTCGCTGGCTTCATAGCCTGTGATGCGGGTAAATGCCTTGTTGACACGCAAGATGACCAGGTTGGCATCAGTAATCAATATGCCTTCTTCGGTTTCAAAAGCCATCGCGGCAATTTCGAGTTCCTTGTCGGCCAGCTTTTTGTCTGTGATGTCACGCAACAGGGCAACGTATTGCTGCAAAACATTTTGCTGGTCATACACGGGGGTCAGCAATAGCTCCAGCCATAACAGCTGGCCATTGTCGGCCTTGCGGCTGTATTCCAGCGTCAGTGGTTTTTGCTCCTGATTGTCTTGCGTCAGCATGGCGGCGACAGCAGGTGTGAATAAGTCACCGAGTTTTTTTTCATATAAGGCATGCTCTGCATAGCCACTTAAATGACAGGCAGCTTCGTTGACGTAGTTGATATGACCATCGCGCGCGGCGATCATGACGCCTTGCGATGTTGCGCTCAGGGCTTCATTGCGCAAGCGCAGCAGGGCTTCGCTTTCGCGTAATTCTTCGGCGTTGAGTTCACGCTGACGGCGCTTGATGGTCGATTGATAGCTGAGCATCCATGCCATCAGGCAGACGATGAGACCAAAAACTTCGATGAATCTGGATAGCCTGGTCGTGCCTTGCCAGCCACCATGCGGCAAGGCAGCCAGTTCCCAGCTACCGCCCGGCAAGATGATGCTCTGTCTGACGGCATCGCCGGTAAACAAATTGGCTTCACCGAGAAATACTTCACCCTTGCTGCCCTTGGCATCGCGGCCACGTATGGCAAGACTGATTTCATTTTGCACTTGGGCGATGCCAGCCTGCTCCATCAATTGGTCATAATTAACGACCATGGCGACCGAGCCCAGGAACTCGTCACGGTTTTCATGCTGATAGACAGGGATGCGTACCACCAGCCCGACGCCGCCCTGTACCAGGGTCAGTGGCCCGGCTATCTGTATGGTGTGCTCTTCTATCATGCGCTGATAGACTGGCCATTGCTTGGGCAACTGGCGATAATCAACGCCAAGGATTTTTTCGTTGCCTTTGTAGGGATAGACATAACTGGCCACCGTACCCTTGACGAGTACCAGATTGCGTATGCTGGGATTGGCACTGGCCACTTCTGTCGCCAGCACCTTGAATTCTTGCTCAGTCAGGCTGGGCTTGGTGGCGAAAGTGACAGCCAATACCCGGGCGGCAGAAATATTCGAAGTCATGCCGGTGCTGAGCTTAGTGCGCAAGACTACCAGTTTTTCTATGATATCGACTTTTTGCTTTTGTATTGCCAGTTCGCGTTCATTATTGTCCAGAGCCCACAAACCCAGGAACACAATCAGAGCCACGCCCAGAGCAAAAAGCCTGGGATATCTGGATGACAAGCCGATATATGATTTATCCATCAAGGCGATAAGTGTCCTGAAAACAGGCTGAATGTGCCGATTTCTTGATTTAAGCCATTGTTCGCTGCTGAATTTTTACTTATTTTTTGCCTGCTTCTGATCAATCTTTTAACTCAGGAGCAACAATAAACTGCTTTTATCATAGTAGCAGAATGCCATATGAGTGAAAGGCAGAATTACACCCTTGATGTGCAAGAAATGGTTAAGCTGTCTGGCAGCAACAAAAAAGCCTGCCCAAACAAGTTTGAACAGGCTTTTTCAGTTTATTTTGCAGGTCTTTTTGCAAAATACTCAAGATGCGGTTTTATTCTATAACTTCATTCAAAGAATTTTTTGACCTTGTCCATCCAGGTTTTGCTTTGCGGATTGTGCTTGGAGCCGCCTTCTACCGTCAGCTTTTCAAAGTCACGCAAGAGTTCTTTTTGCTTTTCTGTCAGTTTCACCGGTGTTTCGATGACAACGTGGCAGAACAAATCACCCGCATAACCAGAGCGCACGCCCTTCACACCCTTGCTGCGCAGGCGGAAAGTCTTGCCTGACTGGGTGCCTTCAGGCACGGTGAAAGATGCCTTTCCGCTCAAGGTTGGTACTTCGATATCGCCACCCAGTGCTGCCTTGACAAAGGAGATAGGGATTTCGCAGTGCAGGTCATCGCCTTCACGCTGAAATACCGGATGCTGCTTGATATGGATTTCTACATACAAATCACCTGGGGGGCCGCCATTGACGCCTGGCTCACCATTGCCGGATGAACGTATGCGCATGCCGTCGTCAATACCAGCCGGTATCTTGACTTCCAGAGTCTTGTTACGTTTGATACGACCAACGCCGGAGCAGCTAGGGCAAGGGTCAGGAATCATTTTGCCTGTGCCATGACATTTGGGACAAGTCTGCTGTATGCTGAACAAGCCCTGCTGCATGCGTACCTGGCCATGACCGGCGCAAGTAGTACAGGTAACCGGCGAAGTGCCTGGCTTGGCGCCAGAACCGTGACAAGTCTCGCAAGAATCCCAGCTAGGTACGCGGATGGTGGTATCAAAACCGTTGGCAGCCTGCTCCAGTGAGATTTCAAGGTTGTAGCGCAAATCGGCACCACGATATACTTGCGGGCCCGCATTACGGCGACCGCCACCACCAAAGATATCACCGAAAATATCACCAAAGGCATCCGCAAAACCACCTGCGCCACCACCGCCGCCGCCACCCATATTCGGATCGACACCGGCGTGACCATAGCGGTCATAGGCATCGCGCTTCTGGCTGTCGGAAAGCATCTCGTAAGCCTCTTTGGCTTCCTTGAATTTTTCTTCCGCGACCTTACTGTCCGGATTGCGGTCCGGATGGTATTTCATCGCCATTTTGCGATAGGCCTTCTTGATTTCTTCTTCAGTGGCGTTTTTGCCTAACTCAAGAATCTCGTAAAAATCACGCTTCGCCATCTCTTGTTAACCTCAGTATTGTTCTTGAACTTAAGTCTAGGACTTCAGCATAAACTTAAGCATAAAACTTAAGCGCAAACGCCGGGCAGGCACCGCAATGCGAGCCACCCGGCGCATCATGACGGGCAAGCCCGTCAAAGTAGATATTACTTGCTGTCTTTGACTTCTTTGAAGTCAGCATCGACTACATCATCATCTTTAGGTTTGGCATCTGCACCGGCAGCGCCTGCACCACCGGCCGCACCTGCTGCTGCCTGTTGTGCCTGCATGTCGGCATAGACTTTTTCACCCAGCTTTTGTGATGCTGTCGATAATGCGCCCAGCTTGGTATCAATCTCAGCCTTGTCACCGGATTTCAAGACATCTTCCAGTTCCTTGATGGCGACTTCGATTTTCTCTTTTTCGCCAGCTTCGAGCTTGTCACCATGCTCAGCCAAAGCTTTCTTGGTGGAGTGCACCAGAGCGTCGCCCTGATTGCGGGACTCGGCCAGTTCCTTGACCTTTTTATCTTCTTCCGCGTTCAGTTCAGCGTCTTTGACCATTTTTTGGATTTCATCTTCTGTCAAACCAGAGTTGGCCTTGATCGTGATCTTGTTTTCTTTGCCTGTGGCTTTGTCTTTTGCACCTACGTGCAAGATACCATTGGCGTCGATGTCAAAAGTCACTTCAATCTGTGGTGTACCACGTGCTGCTGGTGGAATACCTTCGAGATTGAATTCGCCCAGGCCTTTATTGCCGGCAGCGATTTCGCGCTCACCCTGATAAACCTTGATCGTCACCGCAGGCTGGTTGTCGTCTGCAGTAGAGAATACCTGGCTGAACTTGGTCGGGATAGTCGTATTTTTCTGGATCATTTTGGTCATGACGCCGCCCAGGGTTTCGATACCCAGGGACAAAGGTGTCACGTCCAGCAACAACAGATCTTTACGGTCACCAGACAAGACAGAACCCTGGATCGCTGCACCAACGGCAACGGCTTCATCAGGATTAACGTCTTTACGTGGTTCTTTACCAAAAAATTCCTTGACCACGTCCTGCACTTTAGGCATACGTGTCATACCACCGACGAGGATGATGTCGTCGATGTCAGTTGTTTTCACGCCTGCATCCTTGATCGCCATGCGGCAAGGATCTATCGTTTTCTGGATCAATTCTTCAACCAGGGCTTCCAACTTGGCACGTGTGATTTTCAAATTCAAATGCACAGGTGCGCCGTTTGCCATGGCGATGTAAGGCTCGTTGATCTCAGTCTGTTGCGAGCTCGACAATTCGATTTTTGCACGTTCGGCAGAAGCCTTGATACGTTGCAAAGCGATAGGGTCTTTGGACAGGTCCAGACCATTGATCTTTTTGAATTCGTCGATGATGTAATCGATGATGCGTTGATCGAAATCTTCACCACCGAGGAAAGTATCGCCGTTTGTGGACAATACTTCAAATTGCATTTCGCCATCTACGTCAGCTATTTCAATAATGGAAACGTCGAAAGTACCGCCGCCCAAGTCATACACGGCAATCTTGCGGTCGCCTTTTTCTTTTTTGTCCAGACCAAAGGCCAGCGCAGCAGCAGTTGGCTCATTGATGATGCGTTTGACATCCAGACCGGCGATACGGCCAGCGTCTTTGGTTGCCTGACGTTGTGCATCATTAAAGTAAGCGGGAACAGTGATGACCGCTTCTGTCACTTCTTCACCGAGGTAATCCTCAGCGGTTTTTTTCATTTTGCGCAAAACTTCTGCAGAGATTTGCGGTGGAGCCAGTTTTTTGTCGCGCACGGACACCCATGCGTCGCCATTGTCAGCTTTGGAAATGGAGTAAGGCATCAGACCGATGTCTTTTTGCACTTCTTTTTCTTCGAACTTACGACCGATCAAGCGTTTTACCGCGAACAGTGTGTTCTTAGGATTTGTAACAGCCTGGCGTTTGGCGGATGCGCCAACCAGGATTTCGCCGTCTTCTTGATACGCAATGATGGAAGGCGTAGTACGAGCACCCTCTGCATTTTCTATCACTTTTGGCTGACCGCCTTCCATGATAGCAACGCAAGAATTGGTAGTACCCAAATCAATACCAATCATTTTTCCCATGATAATTCCCTCAGAATGTAGATTTTTTTGTCAATGTTGGTGAGTCAGTGCAATTTTTTTGCTGTAACTGACTCGTCTGTTTCGGATATATGGTAAAAAACACGCTTTTCAAGCCACTTTTGCGTGTATTTTTACGCTTTTCTTACTTTCCTTGCGCTACTGTCACTAAAGCCGGACGCAATAAACGGTCGGCAATGCTATAGCCTTTTTGCAATACTGTCACAACGGTATTTGCCTCTTGCTCGGCAGGCACCATGGAGATGGCCTGGTGTTTCATCGGGTCCAACTTGTCGCCCTGAACCGGGTTGACTTCGGTCAGACGATTTTTTTCAAATGCTGAGCTGAGTTGCTTCAAAGTCATTTCCACGCCTTCTTTCAGCGCTTCTATGGATGGTGTATCAATCTTCAGGGCCATTTCCAGGCTATCCTTGACTGGCACCATGGCTTCGGCAAAGCCTTCTATCGCAAATTTGTGTGCCTTGCTGATGTCTTCCTGGGCGCGGCGGCGGATGTTTTCACCCTCGGCCTTGGCACGCATGAAAGAATCTTGCAATTCTTGCACTTTTGCTTCCAGTTTGGCAATGACTTGCTCGGCGGTGTCCTGTACAGGCGCTGCAGCCTGGGCAGCTTCTGGTGCGGATGTCTGCACCGTTTCACCTTGAACTACGCCGTCCAGTTGAACTTCCGGCGCGGTGGCTTCTTTTATTTCTACCTTTTCCGCTTGCTGGTTTTCTTGCTCTTGCATACTTACTCTCCCGATCAAAAACGTACATTACCCCTGCATCTGGGGATATATCCTTACGATTTCAAGGCTTTATCAGCAAATTTTCCTGAACATCCCTTATTTGCGCCTGTTTGCCAGAACATGGGGGCTTTTGAGCTGCCTGCAAGCTACATTTAATGTACAAACGAACACATTTCGTAACAAAGTCAAAACAATTCATTACTGGCATATGCCGTGCTGCCTCCTAAAATGATGATTAAGAAATATCTCCATTGGAGGTTTAATCATGAAACTCTCACTCATCTCCCTGCTCTTGCTGGCCTATACCGTTGCCACCGTTGCCTGGATCTGCCTGTCGCAGACAAACCCGCTGGCCTCTTAATCCAACAAGACATAGCAACATTTTCATATTGGCAAGTTTATAAGCTCGCCCGCTGCTTTGCTGCGCGCTGTTACACGCTGCCCCGGACGGCCTGTACATAAATAATTGCCAAAACATATTAAATAAACGCATAGATTAGTAGGCCCCTTCAACGAAAGCGCGCTCTTCTCAAGTAAAATCGCCTGTTGCGAGCAATTCAGCAGATTTCAGCGATTATTAGAGGAGTGAGGCATGATTTTTGTCACAGGGGGCGCAGGTTTCATCGGTGCCAATTTTGTTCTGGACTGGCTGGCCCAGTCAGATGAGTCCGTACTCAATTACGACAAACTGACCTATGCCGGTAATTTGAACAACCTGGCCAGCCTGAATAATGACGCACGCCATGTGTTTGTCAAAGGTGACATCGTTGATAGCGCGCATCTGTGCGGCTTGTTTTTTGAATATCAACCCAGGGCTATCGTCCACTTCGCAGCAGAAAGCCATGTAGATCGCTCCATCCATGGCCCGGCAGCCTTTGTAACGACCAATGTCAACGGCACCTTCAACTTGCTGGAAGCGGCACGCACTTACTGGCAAAGCCTGGAAGGCGAAGACAAGGCCAACTTCCGTTTCCTGCATATTTCTACTGATGAAGTATATGGCACGCTGGCTGCAGACGATGCGGCATTTAGCGAAACCACGGCCTACGCACCGAACAGCCCTTATTCAGCCACCAAGGCAGCGTCCGACCATCTGGTACGCGCATATCACCATACCTATGGTTTGCCGGTACTGACGACCAATTGCTCAAACAATTACGGCCCTTACCACTTCCCGGAAAAACTGATACCGCTGATCATAGCCAATGCCCGCGCAGGCAAAGATTTGCCGGTGTATGGAGATGGCTTGCAAGTACGTGACTGGTTGTATGTGAAGGACCATTGCGCAGCAATCCGCCGCGTACTTGACGCTGGCAAACCCGGAGAAACCTATAACGTCGGTGGCTGGAATGAGCAAACCAATTTGAGCGTGGTGCATACCTTGTGTGAATTGCTTGACGAGCTGCAACCCAAAGCGCAAGGCAGTTACAAGGACCAGATCAGGCATGTGACTGACAGGCCAGGCCATGACCGTCGCTATGCGATTGATGCCCGCAAGATAGAAAAAGAACTGGGCTGGAAGCCGCAAGAGACTTTCACTACCGGCCTCAGAAAAACCGTGGAATGGTATCTGGCCAATGATGAGTGGACCAAGCAGGTACAGTCTGGCGAATACCTGAAGTGGGTAGCGCTGCAATATGAAGAAGATGAAGACGGGGACGTAGTATGAGTGGCAACAACATGGCCAGTACTTCGGCACGCAAAGGAATTATCCTGGCCGGTGGTTCAGGCACGCGACTGTATCCGGTGACACAGGCGATATCCAAGCAATTGCTGCCAGTCTATGACAAGCCCATGATTTATTACCCGCTGACATCGCTGATGCTGGCGGGGATACGTGACATCCTGATTATTTCCACACCGCAGGACACGCCACGCTTTGCCGAATTGCTGGGCAATGGCAATCAATGGGGCATACAACTGAGTTACGCCGTCCAGCCCTCACCCGATGGCCTGGCGCAAGCCTTTATCATAGGCCGTGAATTTGTAGGCAATGCCAGCACGGCGCTGATACTTGGTGACAATATCTATTACGGCCATGATTTTGAGCCGCAAATGCGCCAGGCTGATGCACAGCAAAGCGGTGCAACCGTATTTGCCTATCATGTGCAAGATCCTGAACGCTATGGCGTTGTTGAATTCAATGAGAAACGTCAGGCTATCAGCATAGAAGAAAAACCGAAGACACCGAAATCGAATTACGCTGTCACTGGTCTGTATTTCTATGACAACCAGGTCTGTGACATCGCCGCCAGCATCAAGCCTTCAGCCCGGGGCGAACTCGAAATTACCGACGTCAATAATGAATATTTGAAGCAGGGTACGCTGAACGTGGAACTGATGGGCAGGGGCATGGCCTGGCTTGATACCGGCACCCATGAATCCCTGCTTGAAGCAGGACAATTCATCGCCACGATAGAAAAACGCCAGGGCCTGAAAGTAGCCTGCCCTGAAGAAATTGCCTACCGCCGCCATTACATCAGTGACGCCGACCTCGAAAAACTCGCGCAGCCACTGAAGAAAAATGAATATGGCCAGTATCTGTTGAAGTTACTGGACAAGAAAGCGTATTGAGAGATGAGAGTTTTACGATGAAAGTGGTAGAAACCGGCTTGCCCGGCGTACTGATACTTGAACCCAGAGTTTTTGGCGATGACCGTGGCTTTTTCTATGAAAGCTTTAATGCCCGCACCTTTGCTGAACTCACCGGCCTGGATGTCAATTTTGTGCAGGATAATCATTCCAAATCAGCCAAAAATGTCTTGCGCGGCCTGCATTACCAGATACAGCAAAGCCAGGGCAAACTGGTGCGCGTGATTGCCGGTAAAGTCTTTGATGTCGTCGTTGATCTGCGCAAGTCTTCACCGACTTTTGGCAAGTCTGAGACTGTCGTCCTGTCTGGAGAAAACAAGCGCCAGTTGTGGATACCGCCAGGCTTTGCCCATGGCTTTTTAGTCACTAGCGACAGCGCAGAATTTTTGTACAAGACCACCGATTACTGGGCACCGGAGCATGAACGCTGCCTGCTATGGAATGACCCGGTGCTGGACATCAACTGGCCCTTGCAGGATGCACCACTGCTGTCTGGCAAAGACCAGTTGGGCAAGTTGCTGGCAGATGCCGAGGTCTTTGCATGAGAATATTATTGACAGGCACGAGCGGGCAACTGGGCCATGCTCTCTTGCCACGCTTATCACGCCTGCCTGCAACGGCGATCATCCATGCGCCGCAAAGAGCAAAACTGGATTTGAGCAATGCCGCGCAATTGCGACTGTGCATCGCCGACTTCAAGCCTGACCTAATCATCAATCCGGCGGCTTATACCGCGGTAGATCTGGCCGAGAGCGAAGCAGAAAAGGCACATGCCATCAATGCGACTGCACCCGCCATCATGGCAGAAGAAGCACGCAAGCTTGGTGCAGGCCTGATCCATTATTCAACGGATTATGTCTTCGCCGGTGACAAGGCAGATGCTGATGGCAACTGGCAAGCCTATGCAGAAGCTGATGCAACAGGCCCCTTGAATGTATATGGCAAAACCAAGCTGGCAGGCGAGCAGGCCATCATCGCCAGTGGCTGCCAGCACCTGATCTTGCGCACCAGTTGGGTGTATTCAAACTTTGGCAAGAATTTTTTCCTGACCATGCTGAAGCTGGCGAGTGAACGCGACCAGTTGCGCGTCGTCAATGACCAGTGGGGCACGCCCAATTCGGCTGACTGGCTGGCTGCTGCTACTTGCGAGATACTGGCTCAGCTACAGCAATCCACAGATACAGCGGCATGGTGGCAGCAATTTGGCGGTGTGTATCACCTGAGTGCTACAGGCGCAACCAACTGGTTTGACTTTGCCACCGCCATCATAGAACTGGCAGACCAGCAAAACAAACTGGGCAAGGCTGCGCCGCAGATCATCGGCATACCGGCCAGTGAATATCCTGTGCCTGCGCGTCGCCCGCACAACTCTTTATTGAATACAGAAAAATTGCAGGCTGCTTTTGGATTGTCTATACCAGACTGGCGCATCCCTCTGGATGCCTGCATGCAAAGCGTGCAAGCGCCTGCTTTTGCATCACTCCACACAACAACTCAAGCTCAAGGTCAGACCACGTGAAACTGCAAATGATACCTATGCGCGTGCTCGGTGATGAGCGCGGCAGCCTGGTCGCCGTCGAGGCCAATCAGGACATCCCTTTTCCTATCGCCAGGGTCTACTATATTTTTGGTACGCTGGAAGGTGTGGAACGCGGCTTCCATGCCCACAAGACCTTGCAGCAAGTAGCAGTGGCGGTACGCGGTTCCTGCACCATGGTGTTTGATGACGGCAAAGAGCGCGTCGAACTGGAACTTGATTCTCCAGCCAAAGGCGTCTACATAGGCACACGCATCTGGCATGAAATGAAAAATTTCACTGAAGATTGCGTCTTGCTGGTGTTTGCTGACCAGCACTATGACGAGGCAGATTATTTGCGCAAGTATGATGAGTTTTTAGCTTATTTGCAGACTACTCCACAATCCTAGAAAATAGTTTTTTGCGATAAGACCTCTCAACACAGAGACACAGAGCCACAGAGAAAAACATGAGAGAAAATCAATGCAAACTCTCTGTGTCTCCATTCTTTTGAACGAATGGATAATATGAAACCTATACCTTATCTGGAACTCAAGCCTCAGCATCAGGATTTGCGAGCAGAGTTGAATCAGGCTTTTAATGAAGTATTGGATAGCGGCTGGTTCATCCAGGGCAAACAGCTGGAAGCCTTTGAAGCTGAATATGCTGCGTACTGCGGCAGCCAGTATTGCGTGGGTGTTGGCAATGGCATGGATGCGCTGCACCTGATCTTGCGTGCCTATGGCATAGGCGAAGGTGATGAAGTCATCGTACCTTCGAATACTTATATCGCCAGCTGGCTGGCGGTGTCGTATGCGGGTGCGACGCCAGTGGCAGTCGAGCCTGATCTGCCCACCTATAATATCGATCCGCAAAAAATTGCTGCGGCCATCACGCCGCGCACCAAGGCCATCATGGTCGTGCATCTGTATGGTCAGTTGGTGGATATGGACCCGATTATCGCCATCGCCCGCCAGCATGGTTTGAAGGTCATAGAAGATGCGGCACAGTCTCATGGCGCGACCTACAAGGGTCGTATTTCGGGCAGCATAGGTGATGCGGCCGGCCATAGTTTTTACCCAGGTAAAAACCTCGGTGCACTCGGTGACGCCGGTGCGGTGACCACGAACGATGCAGAGCTCGCGCACAAGCTCAGGGTCTTGCGCAACTATGGTTCGCAAATCAAATACCATAATGAAGTCAAAGGCTATAACTCGCGTCTTGATGAATTGCAGGCAGCCCTGCTGCGCGTCAAGCTCGGCAGGCTCGATGGCTGGAATGTACAGCGCCGTGCACTGGCACAGCAATATCAGGAAGGCTTGAAAGACTTGCCTGGTCTGGTGATACCTTTTGTGCCCGAGTGGTCTGAACCGGCCTGGCATGTTTACCCGGTACGTCATGCGCAACGCGATGCTCTGCAAAAACACTTGCAGCAGGCAGGCATAGGCACGCTGGTGCACTACCCTATTCCGCCACATCTGCAGGCAGCTTATGCTGAACTGAATTTGCCTGCAGGCAGCTTCCCGCTGTCAGAGCTGGTACACCGCGAAATCCTGAGCCTGCCGCTGGACCCGTATCTGGCATCTGAAGATGCCAGCCGCGTCATCGCCGCTGTACGCGAATTCGCCCTGCAAGCTGACTCGGCTACCTCAGTTACCAGATAATGACACTGGTACGTACCAGCCTGTTAAATGCAATTGCTGTCATGGTCAGGATGCTGACCATGCTGGGTCTGAACAAACTGCTGGCAGTGTATGTAGGGCCAGGCGGCTATGCCGTCATAGGCCAGTTCCAGAATGCTGTGACCATGATCTTGTCATTTGCCAGTGGTGCGATTTCCACAGGCGTGACCAAACACACTGCTGAACATGGCGACGATGCCGCTGCCCAGCAAAGAGTATGGGCCAGCGCCGCGCGTATCTCTATTTATTGCTCGCTGACGGCGTCTGTCGTCATTGCGGTATTTCACCAGCAACTGGCGGTATTGCTGTTAAAAGATGCGCAGTATGGCAGTGTGTTTTTATGGCTGGCTGCCAGCCTGGTGCTGTTTGTCTTGAATACACTCTTGCTAGCGATTTTGAATGGCAAGAAAGCAGTCGCCGCCTATGTAGGCGCGAATATCGCGACCAGCATAGTCACCCTGCTGGCAACCTGGTTGCTGGCCAGCGTCTGGGGCCTGTATGGTGCACTGGTCGCGCTGGCCGTGAACCAGTCTTTCGTCGCCATCATCACACTCGTGCTCTGCCTGCGCAGCAAGTGGTTCAGCTTTAGCATGCTGTTTGCAAAAACAGATAAGGGCATGCTGCGCAAACTCGGTGCATATGCTCTGATGGCCATCGTCACTGCCACAGTCGTGCCGTTGAGCCAGATGCTGATACGCAATCATCTGGTGCAAGACTTTGGCTGGCAAGATGCTGGTTACTGGCAGGCGGTGACACGCATCAGTGATATCTACCTGATGCTGATCACTACCACGCTGACGGTGTATTACCTGCCGCGCCTGGCAGAAATCAAGGTCGCGGCAGAACTGAAAAAAGAAATCGCCCGGGTATATCGCTTCGTTCTGCCTTTGACAGCGCTGGGTGCAGTCATGGTCTATCTCTTGCGTGACCTCATGCTGTGGCTAGTGTTCACTGAAGAATTTCGCCCCATGTTGCAGCTATTGGCCTGGCAACTGGTGGGGGACTTTATCAAGATAGGTAGCTGGGTGCTGGGCTTTGTCATGCTGGGCCGGGCGCTGACCACACCTTATGTGATTACCGAGATCGTCTTCAGCCTGTCGCTGGTTATCCTGACTTATCTGCTGACCCCGACCTTTGGCCTGCAGGGTGCGGTGATTGCTTTTTGCATTAACTATGTATTGTATTGGGCATGTATCGCCTGGATTTTGAAAAAATATGCCTACCGCTGAACGCCCACCCAAGCTCGCCAGTTTTATACAGGCATGCATCGCCCGTGTACTCGCGGCTGGAGAGCTCGATAGCTGCATACGGCGCGCCCGCGCGCTGGGCGAGCTGCTATGGAAAAACAATCTGGGCCAGTATGCCTTGGTTGAACTGGAACAGACTTTACTGCAACGCTACCAGCATTTATTCACAGCGCCGGCACAAACAGACATCCAGGCAACTTATCTGCATGTATTGAGCCAGGCTTATACCGCCAGCGGCCATACCCGCGTCGTTGAACACCTGATCGCCAGCCAGGCTTTGCAGGATTCTGCGGTACTGGTAACAGAAAAAGCACCGCCTGCTACCTGGGAAAAACTGAGTACACCCGGCCATCCCTGCATCTGCCTGCCCAGGTACAGCGACAGGCAAGAAAAGATACAGGCCTTGCTGAATCAATTTGCACAATACAAAATCCTTGTGCTGCATATCCACCCTTATGACGTCGATGCTGTCATCGCGGCAGGATTAGCCAGGCAATTGTGCGGCACCCGCATTTATATGTACAACCATGCAGACCATGTATTTTCTTACGGTCACGGCATCGCAGATGTAGTGCTCGAGCTCAGTTATTTTGGCTGGGAACTCAGCAAGCTGCGCGGCACACATGAGAAATGCGTGTTTGCAGGCATCCCCTTAAAATTGCCGGATACCACCACCGAACGGCTGGAAAATGCCACCGGCCATATTGCCAGCGCAGGATCAGCCTATAAATATAAACCGGGCGGTGCGTATTCCTTCCCTGATTTTGCAGTGCAACTACAAGCCAGGACGGGACGCAAACTGATGTTGATAGGCCCCAACCTGAAAACCAACTGGTGGTGGTGGAAGCCTGCGCGGCAGATGGGCGAGCAGGCGATTTTCCACAAGCGCATGGCATATCAGGATTATCTGGCCTGTATGCGCGATGCCAGTGTGTATGTCGATAGTTTTCCGCTGACCGGTGGCACGGCCTTCCCGGAAATGGCAGTCAAGGGCCTGCCCTGCTTTGGCATATTGACAGGCGCGCACGGCTATTCCCCAGCAGACCAGCTCAAATCAGGCAGTCAGGATACCTTGCTGGATGATATGGATTATTATCTGCAACAAAAGCAGCAACGCCCCGGCTTAGACCAGGCTGTCATACTGCAAGAAATCAGGCAAGCGCACGGCATAGAACAGGTTGCACGCCGCATCAGTATGGCAGAAACAGCGAATGCGCAAGAAAAACAGCCGCCATGGTTAAATCCGGCACCTATAAACTGTGATTTCTATGAGAAAATCTGGTACACAAGGAAATTGTTCACGCCGCCCATCCATAATTTCCCTGACTGGAAACTGGGCGTATTATTTTTAAAGTATTGGATACAAAGTCGGCAGCCTGGTCACCAGACTTAGTGCTGCAGCTAATTTATGATACATGTCGCAATCGTCAGTCACGGCCATGAAAACCTGCTTATTGCAAGCGGCATGGGTGGCCTGCGCGATGCCGCTGAAGGCATGCATGTATGGATCAAGGATAATCAGCCTTCGCCGGAGTTGAAAGCCTATTGCCTGCAACATGGCGTTTCTTACGTAGATGATAAACCTGGCCTCGGTTTTGGTGAAAACAATAATTACCTGTTTGACCTGATCAGCAGCAGCATAGGTTTTGCTGAAGGTGACAGTTTTATCGTCATGAATCCTGACATCACCATCACTGCTGACACTATCTTCACGCTGGTAGAGAACATGCGGCGTGATGCATTTCCGGTGGCGACCATCAATCTCTACCGCGATGACCAGCACCTGTATGTGGATGCGAATGTACGCCGCTTCCCGAATGTGATTTCTTTATTGCGCATGGTGGCAGTGCGTTCCCTGTCCGAGCCCTATGACAAGAAAACCATGACAGAAACCTGCCATGTCGATTGGGCTTCTGGTGCCTTCCTGGCTTTTGATGCACTGCACTATCAGGCCCTGCAAGGTTTTGATACCCGCTATTTTATGTATTTTGAAGATGTGGATATCTGTTACCGCTCCAAGCAATTGCTGGGCAAGGGTATACGTTTTTATCCGCAACTTGATGCCACCCACACTGCCGCCCACAAAAACCGCAACCTGGTATCACGCCATGCGAGCTGGTTTTTCCGCAGCTTCCTCAAATTTTTGTCGCGCCGCTATTTTGTCTATGACAGGCGGTCGAATTTGCCTGCTGCCAAATAAGGTATGAAGCAGCAAATCTTGTTGACCGGTGCCAGCGGCTTTGTCGGCCAGGCTCTTGCCCGCGCCTGCCTGACTCAGGATGTTGCCCTGATTTGCCCCAGCCGCCGTCCCCTGGCCTGGCAGGCTGCAGGCATGCGCAATCCCATTGTCAGCGACATGAAGGCTGACACTGACTGGTCTGCCCATTTGCAAGGCGTGGATATCGTCATCCATAGCGCAGCGCGGGTACATGTAATGCAAGAGACAGCCAGCGACCCTCTCGCGCAGTTCCGTGCTGTGAATGTCGATGCCAGCCTGCAACTGGCGCGTCAGGCAGCAGCGGCGGGCGTCAGGCAATTTATTTACCTGAGTTCAGTCAAGGTGAATGGCGAAGCGACCTTGCCAGGTCATCCATATACCGCTGATGACCAACCCTTGCCGCAAGATGCGTATGGCATATCCAAAATGGAGGCAGAGCAGGCCTTGCTGCAACTGGCACAGACAACGGGCATGGCTGTCACCATCATACGTCCGCCACTGGTGTATGGGCCGGGCGTCAAGGCTAATTTCCTGAGCATGCTGCGCATGGTGCGCCGTAGCCTGCCTTTGCCCTTGGGCAGCATACGCAACCAGCGCAGCTTTGTGTATCTTGGCAATCTGGTTGATCTTGTCCTGCATTGCCGTTTGAACGAAGCGGCGCGCAACCAGGTTTTCCTGGCATCCGATGGCAGGGATTTATCGACGACAGAATTATTGCGCCTGTGCGCGCAGGCCTTGCAAGTCAAGTCGAAGTTATTACCGTTCCCTGCCGCTTTGCTGACAATCGCAGCCAGCATGCTGGGCAAGAAAAATGTGGCTGACCGTTTGTGCCAGTCATTGCAAGTCGATATCAGCAAAACCAGAAAGCTGCTGGCCTGGTCGCCGCCCTATACTGTAGAACAAGGCTTGCAGGCTACAGCCGCAGCCATACCCGTTGAATGAAAAATATGTTGAAGCGCCTTTTCGATCTCGTCCTTGCCCTGACCGCCAGCCTGTTTTTGATCCTGCCATTGATCATCGTTGCCATCTGCGTCAAGCTGACTTCACGCGGCCCCATGGTTTACTGGTCAGACCGGGTCGGGCGTAATAATGCCATTTTCAAGATGCCCAAGTTCCGCAGCATGCTCATCGACACACCGGCGGTTGCCACACATTTGCTCGCCAATCCTGATCAATACCTGACGCCCATCGGTTCTTTCCTGCGCAAATCCAGCCTCGATGAATTGCCGCAATTGTGGAGCATACTGCGTGGCGACATGAGTTTTGTCGGCCCACGCCCTGCGCTGTTCAACCAGCATGACCTGATTGCCCTGCGCACTGAAAAGCAAGTGCACACTATCCCGCCTGGCCTGACGGGTTGGGCACAGATCAACGGCAGGGATGAATTACCTATTCCTGTCAAAGTAGATCTCGATGCTTATTACCTGCAGCATCAGTCCTTCATGCTGGATATCCGCATCTTGTTCCTGACCTTTTACAAGGTGGTGCGTCGTGATGGTGTTACACATTAATAAGGCTGCGCTATCATGATGCAATCCGTACTCAATCTGCCCCGCCTGCAAAAACAGTTGATAGCCGCCCTGGCTGACGCCGTATGCCTGCCGCTGATGTTTATCCTGGCGATCTGGCTGCGTTATGAAACCTTTAATGCCAGCCTGTTCAATCATTACTTCTGGCTCATCGTTTCTTCTTCCCTGATCGCCATACCGGTATTCATACGCATAGGTTTGTACCGTGCCGTGATCCGCTTCATCGATCAAAAAATCATCAGCGTGGTGGTCTTTGGTGTCACCCTGTCAGTGTTGTTCATGGCCTTTGTGGCGGTGATGCTGCATATCACGCCTTTGTCGCGTGCGGTGTTTGGTTTTTTCTGGGCAGGTTCCATCCTGTATGTGGGGGCCAGCCGCTTCCTGGCCAGGGCCTGGCTGTTGCAGGCCGACATGGCCGAGAACGCCACCCGCATTGCCATCTATGGGGCGGGCAAGGCTGGTGCACAACTGGCCACTGCCCTGCGTGCCGGTGGTGAATATGTCTGCAATGCCTTCATCGACGACAATAAATCGATACAGGGTTCTACCATAGGTGGCGTCAAGGTATTTGCACCTGAATTGTTGAAGGACCTGGCTGAACGCCACGATATACGCGAAATCCTGCTGGCCATGCCCAGCATCAGCAAGACCAGACAAAAGCAGATACTTGACCAGCTCGAATCGCTGAAACTGAAGATCAAGGTCACGCCATCAATACAAAGCCTGGTGAATGGCGAATTGCGCTTGCAGGATATACGCGAAGTAGAGATAGAAGACTTGCTGGGCCGCGACCAGGTAGAACCCGATACCCGCCTGCTGAGTATCTGCATCACTGGCAAGCGTGTCATGGTGACGGGTGCCGGTGGCTCGATAGGTTCTGAATTATGCCGCCAGATCTTGCGCCAGCGCCCGGCCAAACTGGTCTTGCTGGAAATGTCGGAATACGCCCTGTACGCCATAGAGCAGGAACTGACTGGCCTGCGCCAGCAACTGAAGCTTGATGTGGAGATATTACCCTTCCTCGGTTCCATACTCGACAGCGCCAAGCTTGACCGCATCTTCACCACCTGTGAAGTTGAGACCCTGTACCACGCTGCTGCCTACAAGCATGTGCCGCTGGTCGAGCATAACCCGGCAGAAGGCATACGCAATAATGTGTTTGGTACACTGTCCGTCGCGCAGGCAGCGATGGCGGCAAAGGTCAAGAATTTTGTGTTGATTTCTACCGACAAGGCAGTGCGCCCGACCAATGTCATGGGCGCCACCAAGCGTCTGGCCGAACTGATCTTGCAAGCCTGCTCACGCCGCCAGCAACATACCCGTTTTTGCATGGTGCGCTTTGGCAATGTGCTGGGCTCATCCGGTTCTGTCGTCCCCTTGTTCCGCAAGCAGATCATGGCAGGTGGCCCCATCACTTTGACTCATCCAGAGATCACCCGCTATTTCATGACCATCCCCGAGGCTGCGCAACTGGTCTTGCAGGCCGGTGCCATGGGTGAAGGCGGTGATGTGTTTGTGCTCGACATGGGCGAACCGGTGCGTATCATCGACCTCGCACGCCGCATGGTGCATCTGAGCGGTCTCGAAGTGAAAAGCGAAAACACGCCAGACGGGACCATAGAAATCCAGCATGTAGGCCTGCGCCCCGGTGAAAAACTGTATGAAGAATTGCTGATAGGCGACAATGTTGAAGGCACTTCCCACCCGCTGATCATGCGCGCCCAGGAGAGCGAGTTGCCATGGGATCAACTCAATGCCCTGTTGCAAAACCTGCAAACTGCCTGCACCGCCTTTGATTATGAGCAAATCCGTGCCCTGCTGCTGCAAATAGTGGCAGAATATGAACCACAATGCGGTATTGAAGACCTGATCTGGCAAGCCCAGCAAACTGGCCCCAAAGACCAGACGGCCACCGGGCTGCTCCACTGAATCTTTTTACTATAGAAAAATAATCATGTCCCTACTCTCCCCCAGCATATTCAAAGCCTACGATATTCGCGGCATCATCGATAAAACCCTGGATGCCGAAGTTGCCCACCTGATAGGCCAGGCCTTTGGCAGCGCCGCCATCGCCAAAGGTGAAAAAGCCGTGGTCATAGGCCGCGATGGCCGCTTGTCCGGCCCCGACCTTATCACGGCGCTGGCCAAGGGTTTGCAATCGACTGGCGTTGATGTCATCGACCTCGGTGTAGTTGTCACCCCCATGGTGTATTTTGGTACCAATGTACTGGGTGCGACATCCGGCATCATGGTCACCGGCAGCCACAACCCGCCTGATTACAATGGTTTCAAAATGGTGCTGGCTGGCGAAGCGATTTATGGCGATGCCATACAGGCGCTGTACCAAACTATATTGAACAAGGATTTCAAACAAGGCAGCGGCAACTACCGCACGCATGATATCAAGGCGACTTATCTTGAGCGCATTATCGGTGACGTCAAAGTTGCCCGCCCACTGAAAATTGCCGTCGATTGCGGCAATGGCGTGGCTGGTGCTTTTGCTGGCGAACTGTATCGCGGCATGGGCTGCGAAGTCATCGAACTGTTTTGCGAAGTCGATGGCACTTTCCCCAACCACCATCCTGATCCGGCCCACCCAGAAAACCTGCAAGACCTGATACGCTGCCTGCAAACCACGGATGCAGAAATAGGCCTGGCATTTGATGGCGACGGCGACCGTCTTGGTGTCGTTACCAAGGATGGCCAGATCATTTACCCTGACCGCCAGCTCATGCTGTTTGCCGAAGACGTATTGACACGCAACCCCGGCGCGCAGATCTTGTATGACGTTAAATGCACGCGTCATATCGCCCCCTGGGTAAAAGCACGTGGCGGTGTCCCGCTGATGTGGAAAACCGGCCATTCCCTGGTCAAGGCCAAGCTGCGCGAAACCGGTTCACCTCTCGGTGGTGAAATGAGCGGCCATGTTTTCTTCAAAGACCGCTGGTATGGTTTTGATGATGGCCTGTATGCTGGCGCCCGTCTGCTGGAACTCGTCAGCCGCGTAGCCGACATGACAGCCACACTGAACAACTTGCCACAATCAACTTCAACACCAGAACTGCAATTACAACTGGCCGAAGGCGAGAACTTCAAGATCATCGCTGCCATGCAGGCCAATGCCAGCTTCCCTGGTTCCGATGAAATCATCACCATCGATGGCCTGCGCGTTGAATACCCAGACGGCTTCGGCCTGGCCCGTTCATCCAACACTACACCCGTCATCGTCATGCGCTTCGAAGCCGAAAACCCCGAAGCGCTGGCACGCATACAGGGTGCAATGAAGCAGGCTGTGCTGGCTGTTAAGCCAGATGCTGTCTTGCCATATTAATTCTATTTAAACCTGCAAGCTCACCACAGAGGCACGGAGACACAGAGGGGGCACAGAGAAAACCTAAAGACGTGAAGAGTGCTTAACAAACACTTTCAGTCCAAAAGATTTTCTCTTGCTTTTCTCTGTGACTCTGTGTCTCTGTGGTGAGATTTTCGGTCTTACTATCCAAGTGAAAATACTTCTTGTCCGTGTCTCGTCGCTGGGCGATGTTTTGCATAATATGCCCATCGTGGATGACTTGCGTCGCCAGTTTCCGCAGGCGCGTATAGACTGGGTGGTGGAAGAAGCCTATGTGCAACTGGTGCGACTCAATCCTGGTGTCGACCAGGTCTTCCCCTTCGCCCTGCGCCGCTGGCGCAAGAGCCTCGGGCAGGCGGCGACACGGCAGGAAATAAAAAATTTCTTTCGCCAATTACGGCAAGAACAATATGACCTGGTACTTGATACCCAGGGCTTGCTCAAAACCGGCATCATCATGGGCCTGGCAAAAACCGTCAAAGGCGGCAAGAAAGTAGGTCTGGCAAATGGTACCGAGGGCTCAGGCTATGAAGGCATTTCCAAAATCTTCCACGACATCAGCGTACCGGTAGATAAGCGCACCCACGCCGTCCTGCGCGGACGCCTGGTTGCTGCCGCTGCTGGCGGCTATACCGTCAACACACCCGCCAGCTTTGGCTTGCAGGCACCCGATATACCCGCTGACCAGCATGCATGGTTGCCAACCACGCCGTATGCAGTGTTCTTTCACGGCACCGCCGGCGCAGCCAAGAAATGGCCACAAGAAAATTGGCAGGCGATTGCCGCAGAATTAAAAAACTACGAATTGCCGATACTGCTGCCGTGGGGCAGTGCTACAGAAAAAGCCGAAGCAGAAGCCATGGCAGCCGTCATGCCTAATGCAACCGTCTTGCCTGCATTATCCATGCAAGCCGCAACCCTGCTGGCGCAAAAAGCACGCCTTGCCATCGGTGTCGATACCGGCCTGACGCATATCGCCGCAGCTTACGAAACCCCGACCATAGAAATCTATTGCGCGTCACCACGCTGGAAAACTGAGGGTAACTGGTCGGACAAGATTATTAATCTTGGGGATAGTGAGGAGCCTGCGACAGTTGACGAGGTTCGCGGGGCGATTTTCACACTAATGAGAACAACTGGTGCATAGCAATGGCCTGGCGGTTAAGAATAACCCTTCTACTTATTAACGTCATTCCAGCGTGCCTTTAGCTGGAATCCAGCGGCGTTCGTAGCACGTCACAGAAAGTATTTACTTCATGCCCGTACAAATTTACACATTAAATTTTCAAATATCTTCGTAAGTCATTCAGGCAGGCCAGAGGTAGCCCAGCAGCGACTCCCTTTTCTTGCACTCACCAAGACCTCAGGAAAATGCCAGATACGGTAAAATAAAACCCCGCCTGTCAATAGTCAATATACCGCGAACCATGGCATCCCCTTCCAGCCACAGCGCTTCACCCAATTTCTGGCATGACGAAAAACTGCCTTTTGTCGAGATGCGCTCTATTAAGGGAGCGCGCAGCATAGGCTATGCGAAGCATTCGCATGAGAGCTTTTCCATTGGCGCAATCACCGGCGGAAAGAGTACCTACCTGAACGGCAAAATGAAAGAGCAGGTAGGTGCCGGGACGGTTGTTATTATCAACCCTGAAGAGATGCACGCCTGCAATCCCGTTGTTGATGAGCCATGGTCTTATCACATGTTGTATGTCGATCATGCATGGTTGGCGGCGCTTCAGCACGAACTTGGTTTTAGTATCAATTCTGACTTCAGGCCATTTTCAACTATATCGACCAATTTTCTGTTTGTGGAATTAACCACCCTATGCGCGATATTAGCGGATGAACATGCGGATCAATTGCAAAAGCATGGCGCTGTCATCGATTTTTTCTCAATGCTGCAAAACCGGCTTGATCCTGCATCCACCAGCAACAAGGACGCCAACGTGAAGCTCATGCGCGCGGCGGAATTCATCAAGGAAAACTTCAAGCGTAGCCTTAAGCTTGAAGAAATCTGCGCCGCAGCAGAATTGTCGCCAGCCTATCTAATACGCGCATTCAAGCATCAATTTGGCATGACGCCTCATGCCTATCTGATCAATCACCGCATTCAACAGGGCCGCGCCCAACTCAGACGCGGCCACGCCATAGCCGACATTGCCATCGACATTGGATTCTCGGATCAGGCGCATTTCCAGCGCGCTTTTAAACAGCATCTGGCAGCCACACCAGGTCAGTATCGGGGTCGTGGATAGACTCATACCTTCATAAGCAAATTATGATGATGCGTCCATGACGTCGATCACGGCCTGATAGAGCCGCACAGGTTCCTCTGCAATACGGTTGAGTACATAAAGAAAATACTCTTCGCCAAACACCGCATATTCCCGTGTCGGGAAACCCTGCTTCTGCAAGCTATCAAGCAAATCAGTGCCAAAACCGATCAGGGATTCAAATTCATAGCGACCATGCCGTACATCGTCGCTTGAGATAAAGGTAGATAATTCCTCTTGAATTTGACCATCATGGGTCGCTATCGAACATAGATGGCCGCTCGCGAGCAAGGCTTTTGCGTAGCGTCGATACCAGGCTGCCAGTTCAGGGCTATTGCGGCTGTAAGCAATATTCTCAGGCTCCAGAAATGCGCCCTTGACCAGGCGTATCCGCCCTGGATAGGCCATCAAAGCAGGAAGATCCTGCGCGCTGCGGTGCAACTTGGCGGGCACGGTAATGCCAACATTGCTCAGGCCCGCCTCTGTATGCAAGCGGCCATAGGTGGCATAGATATTATCAGCACGATCCGATCCCTCCATCGAAATCATGACCTCGCGCCCCACCGCTGCTGCGGCTGTAGCGATGCGTTTCACATTTTGAAAACCAAGTTCCGCATCGATCACTGATCCCACGTGCGACAGGTCCAGGGAAATCGAACAGCGCAAGTTCTGCCTATCGATAGCTGCAATCAATTCAAGAAATATGGCTGTTTCTGCCAGCGCCTTGCCTTCGTCCCGGCAACTCTCTCCCATGTATTCAGCCGATCCGGCATGACCTCTTGCATTGATTTGTTCTATGCGCCGCAGCACATCCGGAATTGTCTCGCCAGCGACATAGCGCTTGGCCACGCGTTGCATATAGGGGCGTAAGATTGGATCGTAACAAAACCGCGCCTTGGCTTCTTCATCCAGTGCCAATTGGCGAAGTTCATTCGCCGCCTGCGCAACCAGTGGTTGCCATGCCGCTGGAAATTTTGGCAAACTTGATACTGTCATGTTCAACTCCGATCGAAAAATGGAAAGGAGTCAATGGTGGCGGGATACTTCGCCAAAGTATTGAAGAAAACTGCCCTTTACCCACCTCAAAGCTCAGGTGCTCTCGGGGGAACAAGTCAGCGATCCATTTGCCCTGCCGATGGAAGTACGCAGGTAGTGCCTGCGTACAGTTAGCGCTAAACTCAAATAGGCGAAAAAATAGTAGAGAATTTCTCCTGATGTCGCAAAAAGGATGGGCCGGATAAATGAGGTGATCGACCAGACCTCACTCGAATCGTCAAGGTCTGTACATGAGCAATACAAGACAAGATAAATATGTACGTGAATGTCTCACTCAAGATATCCAGACATTTTTCACACAAACAATCCATTGTTTCTCTTCGTCGAATTGGTAATGTGCACCACGTCCAAATGTGCCACCCCAAATAAAATCCAGGTAAATCAATTCCGATTCACTTACTGGTGCAAAAGAAGCCAAACCTATGGAGTGAATGCGGAATGGCCTGTCGTTAAATATTGCAGATGGCAAAGCGGGGATTGTCAGACTATTCCAATGCACACCAGACTGCACTGTCCTGAACCGGACATAATCAGATGCTGACCGTTTTGCTATCCCATCGTGATCCATCAACCATGCGTGACAAACCTGTGTATCAGCGTGCGCGCAATCTTTTGAGACAGGACTGTGCTCAGCTATCCAGACTGAGTATGGGCGCATGTTTTCTTCGGCTTCAAGCCAAATCTTACGTATCTCATTTAAACATGCTTGCTGAATACTCATCTATGTCACTTGCCTATGCTGTATTCAGACATTTTAATTTTTCACAAATCTGCCTTGATGCCGTAAAAGAATGGGCCGGATAAATGGAGTAATCGACCATGCGTCGCTCAAATCCACGGTATCAGTACATGACCAATACCAGACAAGATGGATATGTATGCCAATGTCTTGCTCAAGCAAGTCCAGAAACTGCGTCCAGTTCTCGCTACGCAGAAAATTCTCATTTCTATCTATGGCGTCGCAAGATGATTGCACTAGCATAGCCATGAGCGTGAATTTTTCATCTTCGCTCAACTCGCCACTATCATAGGCAACAAGAAATTCATCTATCCTGCTCGCATCAGCAACTTCATATTCCCAATCCTGCATATTTTTTTCATTGGGCAGATTGAAGCGTATTGCCAGTGCGTCCATGGCAACTCGGGTGGGGAAGCGGTAAAGATGATCGAGGTCTGTGAACATGCTTGTTTTAAACATCTTTACCGGAAAATACACTCGCCAATGATGCCGGACATTTAATTTGAACGCAGGGGCAAGAGGCGCAAAGAAATATATGATGAGCGGTTTCTTTTGTTATTCATGCCTGGCGTGAATTTGCAAGAGTTGACGAGCCTCATACTCTCTTCGTCTAATTTGGGGGCAATTGACCATTCAAAATTGGTTTTATCTATAGTGCCATCCACATTCAGGCGAACGCCTATCACGATGCCACGTCCAGGTTCATCGTCTTTTGCAAAACTAACCAACTCGGATTTGATGCAAGTATCAACCAGCACTTCTGGTCTTTTATCAGGTTGATCTTCAAGAACCCACATGTACTTTAGTCTGATACGATTTTTTCATTCGCCAGGGGTTTCATAAATCTTGCACGCCCTCAGAGCAATCAATACAGCTTCATCCAAAATCCGCCAGCCGCTGCTACGGGCTACTTCAGCCATCACCACATGTCCGGTAGTACTTATACCAATGTCAACTACCGTTTTACCATCTATCCCGGAGAGCGCTATGCCTCGAGAATATTCAGGTGTTCTGCAACGATCAAGTAAAGAAGCTTTTTCTGGAGCAGCTCCCTGAACCTGACCAGATTTTTCATTGCTCGTGTCCGCCTTTGATTCAGCCTGCGGCTGGGCATTTGCTATTCCATAATGTACATTGAACAGTGTCAGTAAAACGAAACAGAAAGCAGAGATTTTATTGTTGAGCATTTTTTTAAAAGTATCAGATCAAGACCATGCAAGGCCAACAGAGTCCTTAAATTGACTTTGAGATCAAATCTCCAGCTTGGCAAACGACTTCACCAAATCATCCAGCGATTTCAATTGCGCCAGGAAAGGCTCCAGCTTATCCAGCGGCAGGGCGCTGGGGCCATCACATTTGGCTTGCGCTGGATCAGGATGAGCTTCAAGGAACAGGCCAGCCAGGCCAGTTGCCATGCCAGCACGTGCCAGTTCGACGATCTGTTCACGGCGGCCACCTGAGGCTGCTGCGCCAGCTTCGCGTTGTTGCAGGGCATGGGTAACGTCGAAGATGACAGGCAGGTTGTTCGTCACTTTTTTCATGACAGCAAAGCCGAGCATATCGACCACCAGGTTGTCGTAGCCAAAGCAGGTGCCACGGTCGCAGAGTATCAGTTGGTCATTGCCTGCTTCCCTGAATTTTTCGACGATGTTCTGTACTTGGGAAGGGCTCAGAAATTGCGGCTTCTTGATGTTGATGACGCGGCCGGTTTTGGCGAGTGCCACGACGAGGTCAGTCTGGCGTGCCAGAAAGGCTGGCAGTTGCAAGACATCGACGACTTCAGCCACTTGCGCAGCTTGCCATGGCTCATGCACGTCGGTGATCAGGGGTACGCCAAATTCTGCCTTGATGGCCTCAAATATCTTCAAGCCTTCTTCCAGGCCAGGACCACGGTAAGAATGGATGGAAGAACGGTTGGCCTTGTCAAAGCTGGCCTTGAAGACATAGGGGATGCCCAGCTTGCTGGTGACACGTACGTATTCTTCTGCAACGCGCAAGGCCATGTCTTTGGATTCCAGCACATTCATGCCGCCGAACAGGACGAAGGGGCTTTGATTGCTGGCTTGAATTTGTGGGGTGATGGCTACGGTAGTCAAGATGATTCCAATTCTTAAAAATAGTTTGTTTGGTTTGCAATCAGGCGATATTTATTCACGACACCCAGCGCAAATAGTCTTGCCACTGCGGATCAAATTCGCTGCTGATATCAAACTCCAGCGGGGCAAAGTTTTTTGCGAGTTTATGCGCCTTGACCAGAGCGGTTTCTACATCGCTGACATGCCAGTTCATGCTGCGCACATTGCCGTGCAGGGTGATCTGGCTGGTGACGCCTTCCTGGGTTTGTGCGAGCAGGGTTTCGAGCTGGTCTTCAAATTCGCGAGCGGCTTCAAGATCATCTTTATTGTCCAGTACCACATCAACCTGCACGCGCCACAGCATGTCTGCCCTGCCAACCAGGGCCATGGCGGACTCATTGCGTTGTACCAGCAATTTGTCGTCGGGGTCGGTATTGCTGACGAGCTCAAAACCTGTCCATTCATTGTCACCGCTCGGGAACAGGGCCGTATGTCCAAGCTCATCGCGCCAGAAATGATCAAGCACAGCCGGGAAGGCAGCCAGGCTGACCGTGTCTTGTCCGGGTTCGTCCTCCATGAATTCTACCGGGCCTATCTTGATGGCGAAATCATATTCACCGATGGCATGGTCCAGCAGGATGAAGGACATGTGTCTCGCATGATCGACCATATCTTGCGGTATGGGTTTGGCAAACCATAATTGCAAACCCACCCTGCCTGCGTCGGCATAATGGCCAACCAGCACATCGGCAGGGCTGAGACTGAAATTATCCATGGACATGCCAAACTCACCCATTTCTGTGCGCGCCCGGAAGGCCGTTACGTTGCTGAACATGGTCAGTTTGGGCGCTGTCTGCGTCAACGTCATGACATCCTGAAAATGCTCCGTTGCGCCATGCGCCGTGATGATGAGGTCATAGACGCCATCTTCAGTCTTGCCTTGCAATTCAGCAGCCAGCTTGGGGAAATGGGGTTCCAGCAATGCATTGATGGCTTCCATGACATCGCGGATTTCCATTTGCTGTAATTGTGGCTGTGCATTTGCCAGTGCTTGCCAAAAGAGGTCTGTGCTCATCTATTCATGTCCATGATGGTGGAGGGCTCAACATGTCCTTGCATGTTGTTTAAGAGGCATAGGATATCATTTTATGGAGGTGGTTTTGTAGAAGTGCAAAGTGCCTTGTTCAGCTTTACTAAATTTTCAAGCAACATGCTTGGCGATGAACGCCGCTGGGCTCCTGCCTGCGCAGGAGCGACGATTTTAGAGTTTTGCGGTATCAAATTACCCTGCCTGCAACGTCAAAGAACTTGCATTAGAGGAAAATAATTACAAAATTTACAATGATTGCATCCCTTGTTGATAAAAACACACACCTTTTGCT
Source organism: Undibacterium sp. Tian12W (assembly GCF_049339405.1). NCBI lineage: Bacteria > Pseudomonadati > Pseudomonadota > Betaproteobacteria > Burkholderiales > Oxalobacteraceae > Undibacterium > Undibacterium sp. Tian12W. The sequence continues at coordinate 144,141 of NZ_JBMPPK010000010.1, read as the reverse complement.
GTGTATTAAGCCCCAGCAAGACATAACCCCTGCACACCGTTTTCAGGTATATTCCCACCTCTTCGCCCACACTCCCAAGCTTGATGTCTGCTCATCGTAAAAATCTTGATGGTTTTGCCATTTCCCTCATGCTGGTGCTGTGCCTGTGCTGGGGTTTGCAGCAGGTGGCGGTTAAATTGGCGGCGCCTGTTATCGGTGCCACTATGCAGTTGGGTTTGCGGTCAGGGCTGGCTGCGGTGTTGGTGTTGTTGCTGATACTTATCAAAAAGATTCCATTTTCTTTGCGTGACAAACATCTCCTACCTGGTATTGCGGCGGGTGTTTTGTTCGCTGTTGAATTTTTATGCATATCGCTGGGTTTGAAATACACCACGGCTTCGCATATGTCGGTGTTCTTATATACGGCCCCTATTTTTACCGTGCTGGGCCTGCACTGGCTGATACCGGCTGAGCGTTTGCAATCGACACAGTGGCTGGGTATCCTGTCTGCCTTTGCAGGCGTAGCCATTGCCTTTTCTGGTGCCTTCAGCAGTAGCCAGCGTGATGTGGCTGACATGCTCATTGGTGACAGCTTTGGCGTGGCGGCAGCCGTGTTGTGGGCAGCGACGACGATTACCATACGCAAATCCAGCCTGTCTGAGGCAGAACCAACGACCACGTTGTTTTACCAGTTGGCGGTGGGTGCGGCGATCTTGCTGGCATTTGTCATGATGCGTGGTGAAAGCCTGCCCACGCAATGGAATATGACCAGCATCGTCAGCCTGGTTTTCCAGACGGTGGTGATTGCCTTTGCCAGTTACCTGACCTGGTTCTGGTTGATGCGGCGTTACCTGGCTTCGCGTCTTTCTGTCTTTTCTTTCCTGACACCCTTGTTCGGCGTGGCCGCTGGTGTCATTCTTATGCACGATCCCATTAGCCCGCGCTTTGCGCTGGGTGCAGTACTGGTCTGTGGTGGTATTGTATTGGTGAATTTCCGTCGGACATAAAGCATGCGTCTTATTTACTCCCTGGTATGGGGCCTGTCCCTGCCGTTTGCCCTGTTCCGCCTTTGGTGGCGTGGCCGCCTTGAGCCTGGCTATCGCCAGCATATAGGCGAACGCCTGGGGTTTTACCCAGCCGCCGCCAGTGTACCAACGATCTGGGTACACGCCGTCTCAGCTGGAGAAACCCGTGCGGCCGAACCGCTGATACGTGCCCTGCTGGCACGCTGCCCTGAACACCGCATCCTGCTGACCCATATGACTGCCACCGGGCGAGAAACTGGTGGCAAGCTGTTTGCCGATGTAGGCCCTCGTCTGCAACAGGCGTTTTTACCGTATGACATCAACTGGATGATCGTGCGCTTCTTGCGGCATTTTTCGCCGCAACTGTGCATACTGATAGAGACAGAAGTCTGGCCTAACCTGATTGCTCAGTGTGAGGCCAAGTCCATACCGGTAACGCTGGTGAACGCCCGTCTGTCAGAAAAATCTTTGCGCAAGGCACAGCGTCTGGCTTCGCTGATACTGCCTGCGGCACGTGCCATCAGCAGTGTGGCGGCACAATCAAATCCTGATGCACTGCGCCTGCATAAGCTGGGCATAGAACAACCGGGCGTGACAGGCAATATGAAGTTTGACGTGACCCCACCTCCATTGATGGGCGAACGCGGTGCGGCCTTGCGCCGCAGCTTTGGTGATCGTCAGGTGATTTTGTGCGCCAGCACCCGTGATGGCGAAGAAGAACTGATACTGCAAGCCTTTGTCGAGCAAGTGCCTTTACTGCAAACCAACCCGCTGCTGATCATCACACCACGCCACCCGCAACGCTTTGACCACGTGGCCAGCCTGCTGGAATCACATGGCATCAAATACCTGCGCCGCTCCAGCCTGAACCATGAAGAAATTGCCCCCATAGGTAAAGACATACAGGTCGTGCTCGGTGACAGCATGGGTGAAATGTATATGTATTACGCTGCCTGCGATATCGCCTTTGTTGGCGGCAGCCTTGTACCACTCGGTGGACATAACCTTATCGAAGCCTGTGCCATGGGCAAGCCTGTACTGACAGGTACGCATACCTTCAATTTTTCCGAGATCACTGACCAGGCGATTGCCTGCGGCGCGGCCTTCCGTGTCGATGGTGCGCTGAGCCTGTTCCGCCAGGCCCATGCCTTGCTGGCTGACAAGCCAAAATGCCAGCGCATGGGTGAGGCAGCCTACACTTTCTTTTTGCAGCATCAGGGCGCAACTGCACGTACCATGCAGATGCTGGAAAAATATCTATGATGCGGTACTGCCGACGGGACTGACATTGTCGAGTATCTGCAGAGCCGCCTCAAAGTCAAACACCTGCAGGGCCCGCACAAATTCATCAGCCTGCGCCCCCAATACTTGGCGCATGCTGGGCTGGTGAGTGTTGAAATAATCGAGTGCTTCACTGTCCGAGTCTTCGAGATACTGACGCAATGTCGTGAACAAACCTGCGATTTCTGCTGCTTCAGTAGTATTTCGGCCTCGCCCTGTCTGCTCTGCCTCTTTCTCCTGTATCGCGGCTTTACTCGCCTGATTTTGCAAAGCCTGTTTCAGGGCATTGATAAGCTCTGCACTGGCGGTGGTGAATTTTTGTAGCAGTACCTCATTCTCTTCAGAATTCTCTATGGACAGCTCCAGCTCGGTGGATACTGCAGCCAGGGCAGTCGCACCGATATTGCCAGCCGCACCGCGCATGGTGTGGGCTTCGCGCTCTGCCGTGCCACGGTCACCCCGCTCCAATGCCTGCCTGACCTTGTCTGGCGTACTTGCAGCACTCTCAACAAAGATTTGCAGCAGGCGCAGGTAAAGATCAAGATTCTGGCTGCAACGGCGCAAGGCAGGGGCAACATCGACACCAGGGATAGTCAGATCGTGAACAGGAGCTTCTGGTTTGACTGGCTCCGTCTTAGTAGCTGTTGTGGTGGATGCAGCCGGTGCATCGTGTACGCTACCAACAGCCGCTGCCGTCACGGCAGGTGCTGATGCTAAGTCTTCAACCTGATAACCTGGCATGCGCTGGCCACACCAGCGGGCGAGAGTGGCAAAGAAACTGTCAGGATCTATCGGCTTGGCGATATGGTCATTCATGCCGGTATCAAGGCAGCGTTGCCGCTCTTCATTCATCGCGTGCGCAGTCATGGCAATGATGGGCAAGTCCAGCCATTCGGGATAAGAGCGAATGACGGTAGTGGCGGCATAGCCATCCATCTCTGGCATTTGCAAGTCCATCAGCACGATGTCATACGGGTTGCCCTGGTTCAGCTTGTCGATGGCGATGCGGCCATTGTCGGCCACATCAACGATCATGCCTGCCTCGGTCATCAGCTCGGCAGCGATTTGCTGGTTGATATGATTGTCTTCTACCAGCAGGATGCGCATGCCTTCAAAGCGGCAATCACTATGCGTCTCGACTGCGGCGCTGGCAGGTGCATCACGCGATGTGGCGCTGATACGCAGCAAGACCTCGAGCAAACCGGCCATACCTGTGGGCTTGGACAGATAGGCAAGCGGTGCATAAGTCCTGGCCTGCATGGTGCTTTCATCAAAATTCATGGTGGTCAGCATGATGACCTGGGGTGCTTCGCTTCCCATGCTGGTGGCGATGGCATTCATGGTGGCGGCACCATCCATGTCTGGCATGTGGGCATCAAGCAATAGCAAATCATATGGCTGAGCATGTACCCTGGCTTCACTCAGCATGTGCAGTGCCAGCTTGCCGCTGTTGGCGGCATTCACTATCAGACCAAGTTGCTGGCCGAGCTTTTGCAGATGCAGGCGGGCGACGTCATGGTCATCCACGACCAGCAGTTTCAGGCTTTGCACCTGCTCTGGCAAGATGATTTGCGGAGCCGGAGTGGCAAACGCGAACCAGCAGGTGAAATGGAAACTGCTGCCTCTGCCAACCTGGCTTTCAACCCAGATCGTGCCACCCATAAGTTCAACCAGGTGCCTGGAGATCGTCAGGCCCAGCCCGGTGCCACCATATTTGCGGGTAGTGGAACTGTCGGCCTGGGTAAAGGCCTGGAACAGGTTTTCCTGCTGTTCTTCTGTCATGCCGACGCCGGTATCCTGCACACTGAATTGCAGTTGCACCTTGTCGATTTCTGCCTGCACCTGCTTGACCAGAATGATGACAGAACCCTGGTCGGTAAACTTGATGGCATTATTGACCAGGTTGGTAATGATCTGGCCCAGACGCAAGGGGTCGCCGTGCATGCTGTGCGGGACATGGGTATCGATATCAAATACCAGCTCTATGTCTTTCTCTGCGACGTTGTGGGCAACAATGGTGGCAACATCGTCGATGACATCGGCCAGCACAAATTCTGCCGATTCTATATCGAGCTTGCCAGCTTCTATCTTGGAGAAATCAAGAATGTCATTGACCACGCCGAGCAACGAAGTACCGGCGCTGTGGATCTTGTCGATATAGTCGCGCTGCTTGATGCTCAGGCGGGTTTTCTTGGCCAAGTGTGAGAGGCCGATGATGGCATTCATCGGTGTGCGTATCTCATGGCTCATATTCGCCAGGAAATATGACTTGGCAACCGTAGCCTGCTCGGCCTGTTCCTTGGCTTCGCGCAGTTCATCTTTTTGCAGATAGGTTTCGGTTTCATCTATCCAGAAACCATTCCATATCCAGTCACCATTGACGCGTTTGGGATTTACCGTTTGTGAGCGCAGCCAGCGTACCTTGCCATCGACCAGCACGCGCTGGTGGAAATTGCTGTAGGTGCGGTTATCGACAGCCCGGTTCAGGCTGGTCTCGGCGGCGTCACGGTCTTCTGCCAGTGTAGTGCGCCAGCGGGCGTCCTTGTTGGCCAGCAGCTCTGCTGCGGGCACACCCAGAACATTGATGACGTTTTCACTGACGTAGGCATATTCTCTTTGCCCGTCTGGTCTTTCACGGTATTGATAAACCGAGAGCGGCAAGACGTCGGTCAGGTCGGTCAGGCGCTTGCGTTCACGGTCTGCCTCTGCGGTTCTTTGCCTGACCAGTTCTTCGAGCTGGCTTTGCTGGTCAGAGAAACGGCTGACACGCCAGCGATAAACCAGGAAAATCAGTCCCAGCAGGATAAGGCTGACAATGATCCTGAACCACCATTCCATCCAGAATGGCGGCGTGATGGTGATCAGCAGGCTGGCGCCTTCACTCCATTCACCATCCTTGGTGGCGGCACGGGTTCTGAATATATATTCACCAGCCCCCAGATTGGTATAGTTGGCTGCGCGGTGGGCACCGTCTATCTGCACCCAGTCCTGATCAAAACCGTCAAGCTTGTAGGCATAGCGATAATGCAGGGGATCGGAATAATTCAGCGCGGCAAATTCTATCGATACGACACTGTGCTTGTAAGACAGGGTGATAGACCTTGCATCAGAAATATTGCCATCCATTTTCACACCAGCAGGCAATTTGCCGCCACGCACAGACTGGTTGAAAATCAAAAAGTCAGTAATCGTCGTGACAGGCTCGGCATTGTTGTCGCGTATGGCCTTGGGATAAAACCAGGCCATACCCTGGAAACCACCAAAGTAGAGTGCGCCATCTGCATCACGGTGGCTCGCGCCTACCGTGAAAGTGCCATCAATGAGCCCATCATCGGCGGAATATTTTTTGACGGTCTTCCTGTCCTGCCCCAGTTTGTACAGGGCTCCATCAGTACTGATCCACAAATTACCGGCATCATCTTCAGCAAAGCCTGCAATCGCATCATTGCCGAGCGCCCCCGCATAGCGGATGAAGCTGAGCTTGCCGTCAGCCCCCTGCACCATCTGGTTCAGGCCGCTAGCCGTGCCTACCCAGATCACTCCTGTCTTGTCTTCATACACCGCATACACGCGACTATGGCTCAGACTAGTGGGATTATCTGGTTCATGCTGGTGATGTTCAAAGCGGCCCGTACTGCGGTCCAGTTTATCCAGTCCGCCAAAGCTGCCCACCCAGAACTGGTCGCGTCGGTCAAACAGGATGGACACAACACGGCCATGAGAAAGGCTGTCGCTGTCCCTGGGATTGTGCATATAGCGCTTGAACTTGCCGCCCTGCATGAGGTTCAGACCATCATCGCTGCCCACCCACAGATTGCCCGCCTTGTCATAGGCCAGTGAGTGCACGATGCTGGAACTGAGGCTGTCTGCCTGCTTGGGGTCATTCTGGAAATGCTGTGCATGCGCGGTCACGGTGTCGAACAGGTTCAGGCCATCCTGGGTACCGACCCAGAGCTTGCCCTCAGGTGCCAGCTTCAAAGCCCTGATCTTGCTATTGCTGAGGCTGTCTGGCACGCTGTCGAGATGATGATAGGCGCGCACCTGGCCGCTGGCCTTGTCGAGACGGTTCAGGCCATCGCCGGTACCTATCCAGACCACGCCGTCCTTGCTGGTGATGGCGGAGACTGTGTTATTGCTGAGGGTCTTGGCTTCGCCCGGCAAATGCAGCAGGCGCTCGAACCCACCACTGGCCAGATTGGTACGGCTGGCACCACCGAGCCAGGTGCCTACCCACAAGGTACCGGTACGATCTTGCAGCAGCCGCGTGACGCGGTTGTCGGTCAGGCTGTGTCTGTCGCTGGCATGATGGCGGTAAGATGAGAACTTGTTGTCAGCAGCGTTCCAGCGCTTGAGACCGTCATCGGTGCCTACCCAGATCAGACCATCACGGTCTTCGAGCAAAGAAGTGACAGCACCCGGTTCCAGGCCTTCTGCCCGCCCAAAGCGGCGTTTTTGCTTACGGTCGCGTGACCATAGCTCAAGACCTGCCGAAGTGGCTATCCACAAATTGCCCGGCTTGTCACTCAGCAGCGCCTGTACATTATTATGGCGCGGGTCTGGCTTGGCATCACTGTCGAGGCGAAAATTCTCAAAACTGGTCTTGCCGCGGTACATGACACTGACACCGGCATTGCTGCCTGCCCACAGATTGCCATCCTTATCCAGGTTCAGGGCACTGACCTGGTCACTGGCAATGCTGGCGGCATCCTTGTCGTCATGACGCAGAATCTGGAAGCGGGCAGTATCCGGGTCAAAATGCGCGAGGCCATCGCCCGTTGCCAGCCACAGACCTGAGCTGCTGTCACCGATGATGGCCTGTATCTGGTTACCACCGGAGCTACGGATGTCGGCGAGGTTACGCTTATACCTGACCATGGTCTCGGTGGCCATGTCATAGCGATGCAGGCCGCCATTGCGCGTACCCACCCATATCCTGCCCTTGTCATCCTGATGCAGGGCCCAGACCCAGTTATCGGTGAGGCTGTCTGTACGGCTGGGGTCATGGCGGAAAAATACCACCTTGGAGCCATCATAACGATGCAGACCACCCTGGGTGCCAAACCACATATAGCCCTGGCGGTCTTGCAACATGGATTGCACGGATTCATGCTGGAAACCCTGGTCACGCCCAACCTGCTCAAAGCGCAGGCTTTGGACACTGACAGCACGGGCTGGCTGACAAAAGAAAAGGAAAACCAGGCACAGCAAGCTGGTGCAGGCGAACAGGAACTGGGGAAAAGTATATCGCCTAGCCAAACTGCCCTGCCTCATTATGTGCCCTCTGTTTTTATTGAATTTCTTGGATCAAATTTTGTTCAAGTATATGTTATCCAGTCATTAAGAAATCACTGTTAGCCCCGAGTTTCACAGAGTTTTTCACAGTTTGTAGGGATTTCGCTAAAAAGCGGCAAGTTTGGCTAGACTTACTGACATCAGAGCCCCATCTGGACGCGAATGGAAACAAAAAAGTAGCCAGTCGGATAGCAAAAATACATATCTGCCTGGCAAGCCGGATGAAGAATTTTTTTATCGATACAAACCTCTTCATGCCATACAGACATGATTGCCGGAAAGATAAAGTCCGACCCAACTCCCTGCATTTTTATCCAAAATCGTGCATCGCTCAGTCAGTTTTCACCAGGCGCGAAAGTGGCGCGTTTCCTTGAGAAAATCTGGCTTGGCAATTTTGTTATGCCTTGCTGGAAAGATTGCCCCTACCTAGATTCAGCTCAAGAAAAATTATCGCGGCGGGGTTTATAATGGGAGCCATCAGACATCAGGATGGTTGGCATTACGATGCCTTAAATTCAATAGGGCAATACTTGTTTTAATAAGGACTACGCCATCCTGCTTCCCATCTAATACCAGGAAAATCAACCTGGCACCTTGCCCGTTTTCTTTAACAGGCAGGGCTTAGGATTCATCTCTGCAACAAAGTAACAAAGAAAAACTATTCATATGAACGCAAACGAAAAAATTTTAGGATTGACAGAAATGTCTCCTCAAGAAATCTCCCTTGATGTCTTGCTCGAAAAATACGCCAAAGGCGATGAAGTCACCATCCAGGATGTGCAGTCTCGCGTTGCCAAGGCACTCGCCAGCGTAGAACAGCCAGACTTCCAAGCGTATTACGAAGAAAAATTCTTGTGGGCACAAAAAAATGGTTTCGTGCCAGCTGGCCGCATCAATTCTGCCGCTGGCATGGATTTGCATGCCACCCTCATCAATTGCTTCGTACAACCGGTAGGTGACTCTGTTTCCAGCGCCACCGATGGCAAACCCGGCATTTATACAGCACTGGCAGATGCCGCAGAAACCATGCGTCGTGGTGGTGGTGTAGGCTATGACTTCTCCACCATACGCCCCAAGGACGCACTGGTGCGCGGCACCCGTTCACGCGCTTCCGGCCCGGTGTCTTTCATGCAGGTCTTCAATGCATCCTGCTCTACCGTAGAATCTGCCGGTGCCCGCCGTGGCGCGCAGATGGGCGTCTTGCGTGGTGACCATCCTGATATCCTCGAATTCATCCGCTCTAAAGACCAGGGCGGTTTGACGAACTTCAATATCTCCATCGGCGTCACCGATGAATTCATGGAAGCAGTGGCCAAAGACACAGATTATTGTCTGGTACATAAAGCTGAACCTGGCGAAGACAAGAAAGAAGCTGGTGCCTGGCAGCGTGAAGATGGCCTGTGGGTATATCAAACAGTGCGTGCGCGTGACTTGTGGGATGAGGTCATGAAATCGACCTACGACCATGCAGAACCAGGCATCTTGTTTTTGTCACGCATGAATGCAGAGAATAATCTCTACTATTGCGAAAAAATCGAAGCCACCAATCCCTGCGCAGAACAACCGCTGCCTGATTATGGCTGCTGCTGCCTGGGTTCCATCAACCTGACGCGCTTCATCAAGGGTGCATTCACTGATGCCGCTGAGTTTGACTTCTCTGCTTTTGAAGCAGTAGTGACTGTCGCCACACGCATGCTCGACAATGTGCTGGATGCCACTGCCTGGCCTTTGCCACAGCAAAAAGCCGAGGCCATGTCCAAGCGCCGCGTCGGTCTGGGCTTCCTCGGTCTGGGCAGCAGCCTGGTCATGCTGGGCCAGCGTTATGATACTGATGCCGGTCGTGCATTCGCACAAAAAGTATCTGAAGTCATGCGCGATGCTGCCTACCTGGCATCGGCAGAACTGGCGAAAGAAAAAGGCCAGTTCCCCTTGTTTGACAGCTCAAAATACCTGGCCGGTGCTTTCGCCAAACGCCTGCCTAAAAATGTACGCAATGCGATTTCCAAACATGGTTTGCGCAATTCCCATTTGCTGTCCATCGCCCCTACCGGCACCATCACCCTGGCCTTTGCCGACAATGCATCGAATGGCATAGAACCGGCTTTCTCCTGGGTGTATAACCGCAAGAAACGCATGGCCGTTGGTGATGCCAAAGTCTATGAAGTGGCTGACCACGCATGGCGCTTGTACCGCCATCAGGGCAATGATGTTTCAGACGACAGCAAGCTGCCAAAACAGTTTGTCACTGCATTGAATATGTCAGCCAGCGACCACATGAAGATGTTGCAGGTCGTGCAGCCATATATTGATTCTGCGATTTCCAAAACTGTTAACGTACCGGCAGATTATCCTTACGAAGACTTCCAGAACCTGTACATGGATGCCTGGCGCGCTGGCCTCAAAGGCCTGGCAACTTACCGTCCGAATAGCATACTCGGCAGCGTATTGTCCGTCGCCACAGAAGCAGCACCAGAAGTCAAGCAGATACCTGACGATGACCTGTTGCGCAAGCAATTCGATGGCCGTCCATTTGGCGACCTCGAATCTGTGACATCCAAAGTGCAGTACATGACGTATGAAGGCAAAAAAACTGTCTATCTGACAGTCAGCTTCATCCACATAGACGGCATGGTCGGTGGCGAGCGCGTAACGATAGAACGACCATTTGAATTCTTCATGCCTGCAGGCCAAAAGAACGATGGTCAACAATGGATATCAGCCAGCATGCGCTTGCTGTCGATGGCAGCACGCTCAGGCGGCTCCATCGCTAAGGCACTGGCAGATATGCGTGAAGTGGTGTGGGACAAAGGCACGGTACGCTGTGGCATGATCACCAAGGACGATGGTTCACAGGCACCGCTGTTCCATGAATCCGAAGTCGCCGCCATCGGTTACTCGCTGCAACGCATATTGATGAAACGCGGTTTCCTCGATGCTTCCGGCAACCAGATCCCTATTACCGTATTGGCAGAAAAATTCAAGCAAAGAAGTCACCACTACGGCATGGATGACCTGGCCTATGAAGCTGAAACTGCGCCGATCAGCTATATCCCGACTGGCAAAAAATGCCCTGATTGCGGTGCCCATGCATTGCAAAAAATAGATGGTTGCAGCCGTTGTGTTTCTTGTGGTTATGTTGGGGCTTGCGGTTAATTTTTGCTGACTTTATTGAGCTTATTGATTTGGGGTACACTATAAGTCGCTATACTTTCAAGCATTCCAATATTGTGGGCTTGAGTGACATTTTCTTAATCAATTTTTTCCAGCGTATTGACTGAAATTTCCTTGGTAAAATTTTTCAAAAAATTCACGATAATTAAAATCAATAAACAATGGGAAGTTCGGATTTCTGAACTTCTCATTTTTATATATTAAACGGGGTATTTGATGTGAGCGTCAACGATTCGAGCTATCAGCCAGTATCTGGAAGGAGTTGACGCCCACCTGCAGAGTAATCGTCACCGACATGCCCGCATTCGATGCGTTTTCCGGCGAAAATTAAGTGCAAATAACGGAAGTGCCGTCTGACTGAATCCGGCAGTTTGGGGTGGTTTGCGATATTGCATGCGGCAAGCCATCAGCCGGTCGGACCTGTTGCAAACGATCCCAGGCTGACGCCGCAAGACTGGTGCTAGCCCGGCCTGAGTCGCCCTTACCAGGGTATTTCTGAACCGGCATGTTCAAACTTGCCGGTTCGACTATTCGGCGGCAATATTGCCAAATCGACGATGGTCTTTACGCCTTCTTCTACCGACAGCTCGGCATATTCAGTGCCAAGCTCAGTGCGGACCCATCCAGGATAGGCACTGTTGACCTGGACACCCGACGGTTGACCCAGTTCCGCAAGGTGAGTGGTCAGCGCATTCAGTGCCGCTTTGCTGGCATCATAGGCAAATGGTTTGACGCCGACCAAGGGCCCGCCCGGATCGGCATGGTAGGTGTTTGATCCCATTCGGCTGCTCACGTTGACCACATTGGCATGCCCGGCTTTAATCAGCAGCGGCCAAAGTGCCTGGGTCAGGGCGACCGTTCCAAAAAAGTTGGTTTCAAAGGTCCGCTTCAGGGTAGCGGCGTCAATGGTGATAGTGGTGTTGCCGACCCAACCACCATCGAGCATGATGGCGGCATTATTGACGAGCACGTCCAAAGATCCATGCCGTGCCTCGATTCCTTTTACAGCAGTAGTAATCGACGAGGGATTGTCAAGATCCAGTGCGATCAACTCGCCGTTATTTCCTTTTTCCCGTATTTCCGCAAGCAGAGCCTGCGAACCATCGATATCGCGTACGCCGATGAGGACAAAGTATCCAGCCTGCGCCAGATGTAAGGCGGCGGCTTTGCCCAAGCCCCGTGACGCGCCAGTGACGAATGCCACCGCTTGCCTTTTATGCTGATTCAATTGTGTCATTTATTTTCCTCGGTTAGGTTTGACGACAACGTGGATTGTGCGGGAGAATCAGATATTGAAACAGTAGGTAAGAAATGAACATATGGTTTCCAAAAAAAGAACGATCGATAGTGGCTTGCTGGAAGTGTTTGTCCACATCGTGCATCATGGTGGCGTCTCTGCTGCAGCCGTCAAGACTGGAAACACGAAATCGGCCATCAGCAAGCAGCTTGCTGCGCTGGAAACACACTTGCAGGTTCGTTTGTTTGAGCGCAACGGGCGCCGGATGATGCTTACCCAGGAAGGCAAGTCGTTGTTCGACCGCGCAGAATCCATTCTGACCGATCTTGGTCAATTGGTCGAGGACGTGCAGAACCAGAAAACCCTGGTCCGCGGCACGGTTCGGTTGGCGGCCTCGCCGGAATTCGGCGCACTACTGTCCGAACACTTTATTCCGCAGGTGCTGGCGCGCTACCCGGAACTGAAGATTTCCATGTCGCTCGAATATGCGTTTGACGATCTGCATGATCCCGCTATCGACCTGGCGTTACGGCTCGGTACAGTTCGCGATGAGCGTCTGGTGGTGCGCCATCTAGGCGATCTTCAGCGCGTGCTTGTTTGCAGTAAGTCTTATTTGCAATCGCATGCCATTGCGGCGGTTGATGACTTGGCTACGGCAGAGGTAGTGCTATTTTTGCGCGATGGCCCGGAACCTTCCTGGACTTTGCAATCAACAGCCAATGCCGCAGAAACATGCGAGGTCAAGCTGCGTGGCAGATTTGCAGTTCAGGGCGTTGGCGCCCTTGCGCGGGCCGCCATTGGAAACTTGGGTGTTGTGCAGATTCCGGCGTTTGTTGCCGCGCCCTATATGGCCGATGGTAGCCTGGTCCGCGTTCTGCCCCATTGGGATCCGATTTCCCTACCGGTTCAGCTTGCTTACCGGGCCGGTGTTTCACGCGTGAGTCGCGTCCGTGCCGTCATAGAGTCCGCGACAACGATCATTCCGGAGCTTCTCGATCGCTTACGAGGAAAACAGTAAAGCCTGATTTAGACCCGCAACCCGACACTGCGTTTGCCAACGCGTGTCACCTTGGATACCGTCGGGTATCCTGCAAGCTCTTCGCCAGTGAGAAACGCATATTTGGACGGCGTACGATTCTTTTCTTTCGAAAGATTCGATTTCGTTGTGAAGGATATGTCCCTTCCAAGTAAGGTCTGTACCGTGTATGTAGTTGGACGGTGTCGCGGGACCTTCCTCCGGATAATGCCTGGTAATACCACGTCAATCACTCCTGTCCTGTAGTCATCAAAATAAGTAGGATTGTGTGCTAAACGTGGGTCACAATGGATGCAAATTACCCAGCAAAAAAAATGTAGCGGCTTATGGTGGTGTGTCCCACAATTAAGCTAAAACCTGCCCGGATTTATGGATGACGCCATAAATCCGGACAGGTGCTCAGTGAATCAGGGTTGCATGCCCTCTTTTACCCATTGATCATATAGATCTATTTTTTTCTGCTCCATGCGTCTGTCCTGGCCGCCTGGTGGCATGGGGTGTGAGGCTTTGACGGGCTTGCCTTTGTCGGGGCCGTCTTTCACCAGCAGGGGCGGTGCGCCAACTGCCTCGTCATAGCCATGGATGGCTACCTGTACCTGATAGTAAAAGCGTTTGACGCACTCATAGTCGTCAAGCTCGAGATTGGCGGTGCCCTGTGTATCACCTAACACTACCCTTTTCATACAGGCGGTGTAGCGGGCAAAAATTGGTTTGATATCACTGTTAAACGAAACCATCATGCACTCCTGATTTTATCTGTTATCGTTATTTGCTGTAATTGATGACGGGGGCGCTGAAGGCAAATTTGCCCGATGGATTATCGCGTGAGCTGATGCCCAGGGTGACTGTCCATTCCTGCCCGTCCTTGCCACCAAGGCGCAGGTTGTTGATATCTTTGCTGATATCCTGCGTCAACCTCAAAGGTACACTGCTGCCTGTATCATCATGATGATGGTGATGTCCGGACAAGGCCCAATAGCTGGCGCTCAGGACCAGATAACGCATGCGAAAATCTTTATTGCCAACATCAGCAGCGACATCTTGTGGATGAAAATAAACATCCACCTGGTAACTGTAATCCTCACTGCCTGCGTCGCGCACGATGTCGATCAGGGCTTTGCTGCCATCCAGTGACTGGATTTTGACCTTGCCCTGAACGATTGCATTCGGGCGTGCTACCGGGCCATGTGCGCCATAGCTCATTAATTCGCTGAACAGGCTTTGCGGGTTGTCGCCCAGGGTGGCACCCGGCATATTATGCTTGGCAACGATGGCGTCAATCTGGCTTTTTGGAACAAACTCGCCAAAGGCACCAGACTGATAGGCAAACCCCTGTTTTTTGGTATCGTAATACAGCTCTGCCCGCCCCATGTTTTTGCTGTAATTGCTGAAGGGCTCGCGCTTTTTGCCAATGCCTTCTTCAAAGCCGACCGGCAATTGCAGGCGCGCATCCTGTTCGCCGCGCATGAACCAGTTGCCACCTGTGATGGTCTCGCTGCCGTGCTCTTCTATCCATTTTTCGAGAGCATAGTCAATGAAGGCATGGAAGGAATAAAACAGGGGATCAAGCCCGGCAGTAGCGGGGTTACGCAAGTATCCATGCACATACTCATCGTGCATGGTGTCGTGGATTTGCGATTCAAATGAGCCCGAGTTACCAGCACCACCCAGAGGGTAGCCACCAAAGGATTGCCAGTCCTGCTTGTAAATCAGGTAGCCCATCAGATAAGGTGAAGTGTAGCTGGGCATGGCAGGTTTGCTGCCTGCGGGATTTTGCAGCCTGTGCTTGAACCACAATGGCGATGCAGCATCTTCAAAGGCTTTGGGGTAACGGCTGCCGGTGGGCGGCTTGGTGAAGTTCCAGTATGGGACGGTAACGTTTTTCGTACTCGGGCCAGACAAGCCTTCAGGGTCAGCATCCTGCAAGGCTTTTTCATAAAAATAAAACTCAGCTCTGTGCCACTGGAAAAAAGTGTCTTTCCTGTGTTCACACATGCCTGGATTTTCATAGATGACGTTGCCAGTGCCTTTTACCTGAGTCTCGAAGCTGCAGGTATTGAAGGGATTGGCCATCGTATCATTGATGTCATTACCCATATTTAATTGCCCGTTGATGACTTCATACAATTGCTTGTTGTCACCGCTAGCCAGTGCATATTGCCGCTTGTCATTCACCGCAACTGAGGTGCAATTGTGGACCCAGGCCTGCCATAAAAAGCCTGTTCTGTCATAAATGTTCTTTGCACTTTTGACTTTCATCATTTTCACTGCATGCTCGAAGGCGGCCAGTTCTTCTGCACTGAGTTCATCAATGTTTTTGCGATATTTCACTTCCCGTGGTGCTGCAATTTGCGCGCAGGCATTGATGCTGAAGCAGCTTGCAAGCAGCAAGCCAGCCAGCAAGCGGTATTTTGAGATATTCATTTTGTACCCTTTAACTCTTGTTGCCCAGGCCTGGCTGGCAGATGCAGCAGTGTGGCTGCCGGATTACCGGTTTACAGCCACACTGTGTATTCAGGAAGTTTGCTTACTACCGAAAATATGGATCAGTGCATAAATCCGTACTTGGATGTGCGTGCGTCAATGTGAACCATGCGCCCCATGCCCACCGACAGAGGCACCGCCATTACCATCCGGCAGCACGACCTTGACGTTTTGCATCATGCCCTGGTCTTCATGATCGAGGATATGGCAATGCAGTACATACTCGCCGATATAGCGCTGATAGCGAGTGCGAGTTTTGACGGTATAGCCTGGTGTCGCCATGATGGTGTCTTTCCAGACTCCTTGCATACCGGCGTATTGCCCGATTGTCTTTGCTGTCGTATCTGTCAGTGCGCTGACATCAACACCGTTTTTATCGGTGATGCTGATAATCTGGTAGGGATTCACGTGGATGTGGAAAGGATGCTGTATCGGTGCTTCACCCGTGTCAGTTGGGTTATAAGACTTGATATGCCATTCCTGTACCTGACCCAAGATCAGGGTCTGATGAACTTCAGACGGTACATAGGGTGCACCATTGACGTCAAAGATAGTCTTGCCGTTACGCTGATCGATACCCAGTACCAGGTCAACCGGCTTTTGCGGATCGGTAAGTTCAGATTCGGGTATCGCTTTGTGCGGTACAAATTTGGTTAGTTTCAGGCCATCTTTCAAATCCCTGATGATGGTATCGCGCACACTTTTCGACAACAGGCCAGCTGCACGTACCAGTTCTTTGGTGACGAATTGCGTTTGATCGCCGCTAGTCTTATTGCCGGTAGCATGGATTACCGTGATCACTTTCGCATTGTTCGGCAAGGCTGAGATAAAGTCAGGTGCGCCTGAATCGCTATAGACGCAATAATCGCCTTTTTCTGGCAAGCTGAACAAGATATCGCTGCGATAACCTGGTTGCAAGGTATTGGTGACCTTGGCAAAAGCGCTGGGGCGGGTCAGACCATCGGTTGCGACTTCAAACTGCAATACGTCGATGCCATTACAGGCATTTTTTACTTCAGCTTGCAGGGCCTCGGGTGTGGCTGCGGTTGGTGTCAGCTTGCTGACGTCATTGATTTTGCGGATGCGCAAAACGATGGATTCACGTACGCCTGCGTCTATCAAACGCCAGCGATACAGTTTGCCCGCTTCCATCATCAGAGGCTTGGCAGGATTACGTGCAAAGCCGTTGATCAGGGTATGGCGGCCAGATTTATTCCAGGAACCGGGGGCGAATTGCGCTTTGAAATCCTGCACTACACCAATGTCACCTTTCTTGCACAGCCAGGTGCCATCAGGATTGGTCTGTATCACGTCTATTTCTTTGCCTGGCTCTTTAGGGTCAGGTCCCTTGATGAAGCAGGCATAGGGAATCTGCTGCATCAGCATTACTTCACTATAGTTGCCAGAAGCGGGCTTGAAAGGATTGAGCAAGGTATCAAGATCACCATTGCTGAGCACAGTAGGCTGTCTGTCGCCTTTGACGATCAGCGCTCCGGCCATGCCACTGCCTACCTGCACGGCAGTAGAACCATGCACATGCGGGTGATACCAGAAAGTGCCGGCAGGGTGATCTGCCGGTACATTGTATTCATATTCAAAATTGACCTTGGGCTTGATCGCCAGCAGCACATTGTCACTATTGCCCGATGGTGAAATCCACAAGCCATGTGAATGCAGATTGGTAGTGTTGTAGCAATGCGGTGTATTGATATTGTCTTTCGCAGCCAGCTCACAACCCGGCTCCTTGTCGAGGCGGTTACTGAGGTCAAAGCGCACGGTTTGCCCGGGTTTCATGACTACCGTAGGAGCAACAAAGTCGGGACGCAGCAGATTAGGGGCACCAGAAACATTACGGCCATATGAACGCAAGGACACCTGGTCATATTCGCCTGTCGAGGGATTGTAGATAAATCCCGATGTCATTTGTATCGGCAGGAAATAACGGATTTCACGACCCGATCTTTCCACCATCTTGCGCTGCTCACCACTCAGCAAATTGGCAGCGGGCTTGATCAGGTCTGCCGCTACATCCTTGTCATCAATCTGGCTGGCCAGTGGCGGTGCCTGTGGTGCTTCTTTGGCTTTAGCATCCTGTGCCAGCGCAGCGTGACAAAACAGGCTGACCCCTGTCATGGTGGCGGCACCAGCCAGGCGGCGCATTTGCTTTAATTTTGTGTGCATAAGATGCTCTTGAATTTGATTGATGGAAGAAGTTGAGGATGACTTTTGCAAGCAACTCACAATGTGTATATGAGCTTTGGTTTCTTTTTATGAAGCAATATTGCCAAACCGAATTACCCACATCTGGAAAACATGGTTTCGCTACATAAACATTCATTTTGGTCATTATTTTTTGCCAACCCAAGTTTATAAAGCCACCATCTAACTTGCAACAAGCTTAAGCTGTCAATGCACAAATTCGTTGTTTTTTCGATAAATTTTTCAATTTGTTTCAAATTCTTGTTTTAGCTGTGCTTAATCAAGCTTCCAGGATTGTTTTCAAGGTGGTGTCGCTCCTGTCAATCAGATGTGAATGTCTTCATGGCATTCCTGTTTGCAAGTTTTCCACTGCAGCAACGAGAGCACACACAGCAAGGCTTTCTTGACAAATGCTGGCATATGCAATTAAATATAAATATTGGCATATGCAAGTATTTTCACAAATACTGGTGCCAATGATTCACTCTGCTGCCTGGCCTGTGACTGGCCTGTGACTGCCCTGTGACTTGCCGTATTTTGCCGGTGGACTTAACAACAGCCTGTCTTGGCCTTTACTCACTGAACCAGGAGATATTCGATGCCTTATTTGCAGTTGGACGTCAACGACAGCTATCCTGCCGACCTCAAAAAGACCCTTGCCAGACAGATGGCGACCACCTATGCCAAGCTCATGACGGTCGATATACGCCGCATCAGCATCGCCATTCGCGAACTTGGCGAGGGAGGTGTCTGGAGAATGGTCGATGGCGAGCCTGTGGCCGTTGCTGTATTGATGTGCGACATCCGCAAGGGGCGTACGCCAGAACTCCGCATGGAGGTCGCCAAGGCGCTATGTGCTGATTGCATCGCAATCCTCGGCCTGCGCGAAGACCGGCTGAATGTCGAGTTCACCCAGCATACAGGAGATGAGATGTATCACCCTACACTGGGTGGTTTCAGCCCTGAATGGTCTGAGAATGAAGCATAGACCTGCGGAACCGACTGGAAACGGCGTGATGAATAAACCAAATAAACCACATGGAGGCAGGATTTGACCCAGCAAAGCGCCAAAGATCCGCTTGTTTGCAATGGTGCTGCGCTACGCAAGGCCAACCGCCGTGTCACCCAGCTATATGATGCCGTTCTCGCTCCATGCGGGCTGACTATTTCCCAGCGCTCAGTCCTCGTACATGTGCAGCGTTCGGTATCACCGACGATGTCGGAACTTGCCCATGCGATGGTACTTGACCGCTCGGCGCTTGCACACAATCTGAAACCTTTGGAGCGTGAAGGCTATCTCGTGCAAACCAGAGACGCCAAAGACGGTCGAAGCAAACGCGTCACCCTGACGCCAACCGGCGCAGAAAAATTGAATGACGCAAATCTGTTATGGCGAAAAGCGCAGGCACGCTTTGAAAAAACCTATGGCCCTGAGCGGGCAAAAGCCCTGCGTTTTGCGCTGGCAGATATTTTTACCGACGACTTTGCCGAGGCTTTTTTGCTGGACTAGGGAGATCAGTTGGCGATGGATATAACAATGCGATTGCGCTCCTGCGTCTTTGCGGTGGGTACGCAGTTCAAGCTGCCGTATGGCAATGCCGTACGACTAATATCCGTAATCTGGCAATGGCGGCAGGAATGATGGTAGGATAGGAAATCCCTTGCCTGAGTGAATAATGCCCTACGAAAAGTCAACCGATGTCGCAATGATACAGAGCATGGATTCTGTATCCACCATACTTGAAGCAGTGGCCGCTACCACAGGCTTGCGTTTTGTATGTATAGCCCGTGTTACTGCTGATTCATGGACCACATGTGCCGTCCTTGATCAACTGGAATTTGGGCTAAAAGTCGGTGACGGTCTTGATGTGACCACTACCCTGTGCGAAGAAGTGCGCGATACCGGCAAAGCGGTGATCATTGACAGCGTCAAAGACGACTTGAAATACAGCGACCACCACACACCACGGATTTATGGTTTCCAAAGCTATATATCCATTCCTGTGTTTCGTCCGAATGGGGATTACTTTGGCACTTTATGCGGTCTAGACCCACTGCCAGCCAAACTGTCAACCGCTGGCATCGTAAAAAGCATGACGCTGTTTGCGCAACTTCTTTCATCGCAAATGGATTCAGAAGAAGCACTCAGGGATGCCCGAAAAAACCTTGTCCATGAACGCGAGACATCTGAACTGCGCGAACAATTCATTGCTGTACTGGGTCATGATTTGCGTAATCCGTTAGGTTCTATTTTAACGGGAACCGATGTCTTGCTACTGCAAGGCGCGACAACGCAAACCAAGACCGTCATTGAACGCATGCGAAGAAGTGCCTTGCGCATTTCCAGCCTGGTCGATGATGTGATGGACTTTGCACGGGGCCGTATGGGCGGTGGTATCTCTTTGAATATGCGCGAGAATACCGAGCTTAGCCAAGTTTTTCAGCAAGTCGTTGATGAACTCAGCAGTCTCTACCCATATAGAAAAATCACCGCTGATATAACACCGCATTTGAGGATGTCATGTGATGCGGGACGATTAAGCCAGCTGCTCTCCAATCTATTAAAAAATGCCCTGGTTCATGGCGCGCCGGACACACCTGTGCATGTGCAGGTTCAACTCAATGAAGGCATGCTGGAAGTGAGCGTGACCAATGCCGGGCAGGCAATCCCTCCGGACGTGTTGCTTCAGCTTTTCAAACCATTCTGGCGGTCTTCACCAGCCATGGGAAATGACGGACTGGGCCTGGGACTCTACATCGTCGCTGAAATCGCCCGCTCGCATGGTGGTACTGTTGACGCACAATCGAACACGACGGCTACCACATTCACCTTCCGCGTCATGGGTGCGGAAGTTGCTATGTGAATGTGTGGCGCTTGCAGATTCGGGTAAAGCATCTCTCGGAAAAATTCTTGCCAGTCAGCTATTTCCAGTCGTCCCGTTCCTGAGCGACTCTTGAATTATTTTTCGACTCTTGAATTATTTTTTTCTTTACTCAGGAAAGTTATCCAGATTTTCTGGCTCTTTCATTTGCAGTCCATTATGCGCTGCCCGGAATTTCGACGACATGTCATAAGCCGCCTTGCGCGCCCGCATGATGGAACCTATAGGGCGATGAGCGGCGATGCCGTGCCAGGGATTGAAAGACATATTGTCATCCACTGCTTTTGAGCGAGACTCACTCCATGCGAGTTGCGGCTGCATGATAATACGTGCGACCGGCAGATAAGGACTGATATCTTCTGGCCAGGCGACGGATGCATCCTCCACCGGCATGCTGGCAAGATCGGTACACAATTGCACACGTACTTCCCACTCAGCAATATTGTCCTTGAAAAAATCGATGACTGCATCGCGCAAACCATTGGGTTTGCCATTGACGTTGAGCTCTGCACCGGCAAGCTCAGTCAGATTGGCCGAGACAGGGGCAATGCAGATTTTTGCCATGTAAGGACCAAACAGCACCGGTGTCTTGCTAAAGAAAGTTTCACCGAGAATATGTGTCTCAGGATGACCACCCATACTGATGATGGTCGCACTCTCACCACCAAAGGCTTCAATTACTTTCTCCGTGCCACGCAAGACAGCGGACAAGGCTTTTTTGAGACCAGGGGCTTTATTGGTCGTCGGTGCAAGCAGCTTCAAGGCATTTGAAAAATCCCTGGCGCCCGCTGCAGAAAAACTGGGGCCGCCATTGACGAGGACAAAATCCTGGGTGACATCCCCTGCACTTCCATCCAGACGTTCGCCTTCTACACCGACCACTTTGACGGCCATGCCGCGCGGGGTCGATACACTGTCATCCAGCATATCGCCTGGTACTGTAGAAAGACGCATGACGATGGGATAACTGCGCGGTACAGCAAATATGCCCTGCGCCAATATCTGTGGCAAATTATCCAGTACCTGCATTTCACCGCGCAACAGGCCGTGGCTTTTTGCATGCACACTACGTGTTGCATGACCAGAATCTTTGAACGTGACTTCAGAGATGTGCTTTAGCGACTGCAACAAGTCTGCAATGACCTCTGCCTCGCCTTCTTCCGGTACTTCAAAAGAAGGCTGGTAAATCAAAGGGTGTAATGTGTTACTGGTTTGTATGCTCATGGCATATCCTTAAACAAATTGGGGGCAAAGAATCCTGACTGCTATCATGCTAGTGACAAGATCATTCTCTGCGAGTAGGAGGGTCGGAGTCCTTTCTGTAGGCGGACATGCTGGCAGGCACTAAAGCGCTCAAACACGTTGAATGAACAGGGGCCAATCTTCAAGAATATGGTATTGTCTTGGCAACTCGTGACGCACAGGTTTTTATTCCCTCATCAAAAGGAGTCTTATGAAACTGTCCCGCTCTCTCATTGCTGCTGCATCACTGGCAGTATTCAGCATGACGCCAGCCTTGCTGGCACATGCCAAGACACCACAGCAGCTCAGTGCAAAAATTGATGGGAAGTTATTCGAGAGCGATGATGACGGCATTACCTATCTGATACCGACCAAGGGCGTACTGAACCTGATCGCTTCGACCAAAGGTGCATCTGCTTATCCTCCACCCAAGACACTGACAGACCGCCTGAGTATTATCTGCAGGGATTTTGACGGCAAGCCTGTCAAGTATCAGGCCAAGGATTTTAGTAGTAGCGGCTGCGAAGTCAAATTCATCAAGGGTGAAAGCAAGAAACCCTTTGGCGAACCAGTGGCTGAATACATTGCGCGTGATGGCAAGAACATGCTGGAGATTACTGCCGTCAAGGGCAAGATCATCGAAGGCAAGTTTTCTTTTGAGCTGAGGGATATAAAGACCAAGGCAGTGCTAACGATCACTGAGGGTACGTTCAAGGCGGAAGACCGGCAGTTGTAATCCGATGCCTATAGTATTTATAGCGCTTATTGAAACTGATCAGGCACATCCAACATGATGCACTTAAGCAGCGCCTTGCGGCACTGCTTAAGCTGTTCATAAAATTATTCCAGCAAGACATCTTTGACGATATCAGCTTATCGCTTTCTGTAATTTCAGCATGCGGGTAAATGTTTGTCCATAAGGTGGATAAAGCAGGCTGATGCCATTCAACTTGCACTACCCACTTCTCAGATACCTTTACGCACCAGCACCGGATCGGGCCTATACACCGCTGGCATGACGCGCTTGAGGTTTTCAACCTTGGGCAAGTCGTTGATGGCGATGTATGGCTCGTTAGGATGCAGGGTCAGGTAATTTTGATGATAAGCCTCTGCTGCAAAGAAACCTGTGTCTGCTTCCAGAGTGGTCGCCAGTTTGCTACGGAAAGCGCGCGAGGCATTCAACTGGGTGATGTATTTTTCAGCCACATCGCGTTGCGTTGGCGTGGCTGGGAAAATCGCTGAACGGTATTGCGTGCCACTATCTGGCCCCTGGCGGTTCAACTGGGTAGGGTCATGCGCAACGGAGAAAAATATCTGCAGCAGCTTGCCATAACTGATCTGGTTGGGATCATAGGTCACCTGCACTGCTTCTGCATGACCAGTTGCGCCTGAACCTACCAGTTCATAATGCGCAGTCGCTGCCTTGCCACCGGCATAGCCCGAGACTGCATTGGTGACACCGCGCACATGCTGGAATACGCCCTGCACACCCCAGAAGCAGCCACCCGCGAAAACTGCAGTCTCTGTCTTGGCGCTACCTGTTGGCACATCCACCGCTGGCGCGGCAATGATTACTGCTGCTTCGCCAGCCCGCACCTGTCCATTGAAAACCAGTGCTGCGGCGACACCGCCTATGCCCAGTACCAGGGCTGTCAAACTGCTTGCTATTTTCATGTCGTACTCCTTGTAGATAATGTAGAGGCTGTTGCAAAATTAAGCTGGCTAGGCGTCGCCGACGAAGACAGTACTTTAGTACGGCTAGGAGGCGCAACAACGCCAGGTTAATTTTGCGGCAGCCTCTTAACCAAAAGTGAAGGCGTAGGCTTCTACGCCAGGATCAAGAAACTCTATGCTGAAAGTGTGCTCAGCGACTTTGCCTGATTGTCGCACCAGTTGGTACAGACGCTGGCCAGTCACCTTACCAGTACCGTCGGAAGCGATGTCACTGCCATGCGCAGCACCAGGCGCAGCGCCGTCAATAGTGACGCGGAAACGTACAGGCTTGCCGTCTTTGCCTGGCCCCAGCACCAGATGCAGGTCGCGGGCCTGGAAGCGGTAAGTGATACGCCCACCCTTTTGCGTCAGGGCGGCATGTTCTTCCTGCACCTTCCAGTTACCTGCCAGACCCCATTGATTCAGAGTCAGTTGTGCTGGCAGACTGTAATCGGCATTGCGGTTTTGCTGTACGCCACCAGCTGAAACAAAGTTTTGCACGCGGCTATAACCAAGATAGGTTTCTGGTGATTTGACCTGGCTTTCGTCCGCCGCCATTTGCGCACCAGCCGCACCCGTCTCGATGACGACATCATTGGCAACATTTTTCTGGCCTGCTTCTTCCAGCAATTGTTGTATCACCTGCTCAGATTGCACATATTCGCCTTCACCAAAATGATGGTGACGTATGCGACCAGTGGCATCGATAAAATAATGCGCAGGCCAGTACTTATTGCCAAAGGCACGCCAGATTGCATAGTTGTTGTCGATGGCAACCGGATAGCTGATGCCAAGATCACGCACGGCCTTGCTGACATTGGCAGGGTCGCGCTCAAACGCAAATTCAGGCGCATGCACACCAATCACGACCAGGCCCTGGTCACGGTATTTCTTGGCCCATGCCTGCACATACGGCAAACTGCGCAGACAGTTGATGCAAGAGTAAGTCCAGAAATCGATGAGCACAACCTTGCCTTTGAGCTCTTGCGCAGTCAGTGGTTTGGAATTAAGCCATTGTGTTGCACCATCCAACGCTGGCATGATCCCTTCTTCTGGTAAAGTGCCTGCTGTAGCTGCATTGCTACCATGCGCAGACATCATGGCATTCGATGGTGCCATGGTGTTGGATGCCATTTGCTTGTTCGATGCCATCATGGCATTGGACGCCATCATCGCATTCGAGGCCATCATCGCCCCCTGCTGCGGGGCAGTCTGTGCGGTTGCAGGATTGGTTTGTACATCTGGTGAATTTGGCAAATCTGGCGAATTTGGCGCATAGCGGTCTATCAATTGCTGTTCCAGTCCTGAGGTAGCAACAGTGGACAAACGTGTCAGCAAGCCAGTATCCAGACCCAGCGCAATCGCAGCAACACCGGCGATCATGGCAGCACCCAGAATGCGGCGTATCCATTCACCGGCACCCAGCGAGCGTTTCATCGCGGCAAATACCTTGCCACCTATCAGCAAGGCCACGGCCAGTGAAGTTGCGGCACCGGCAGCGTAAGCCAGCAGCAAAAAAGTTGTCTGTGCACTGGCACCATTCAGTGCGGCACCGGTCAACAGCAGACCCAGCACTGGCCCGGCACAGGGTGCCCATAATAGGCCCGTTGCCACGCCCAGCAAGAGTGATGAACCTATACCACCGCCATCCGTCTGCGCGGTATTCGACAGGCGGTCACCTGCAGCCACCAGTGGCTTGGTGAGCTTGTCAGCCAGATGCGGGAACAACAATGTCAAACCAAAGAAAGCCAGCAAAGCCATCGCCAGCCAGCGGCCATATTGATTGGTCTGCAACACCCAGTTACCGCCCACCGCGGCCAATGTGGCAACAGCAGCAAAGGTCAGCGCCATGCCCACCAACAATGGCAAGCCACTGCGGCGGAACGGCTGGCCGGTGCGGGCGAAGACAAAGGGCAGCACCGGCAGGATGCAAGGGCTGAGTATGGTCAGCACGCCACCGAGATAAGAAATAAGTAATAGCAACATGTTTGCTTTCTGTGCGTGGTTCAGGCTTTGCCAGGGGTAAAGTTCATCGCCACGCCATTCATGCAATAACGCAAGCCGGTAGGGCGCGGGCCGTCATCAAATACATGACCGAGATGGCCACCGCAGCGGCGGCATTGCACTTCTGTACGCAGCATGCCAAAGGTGGTGTCGGTCACATTGACAACAGCCCGCTCCAGTGGCGCATAAAAACTGGGCCAGCCAGTGCCGCTGTCAAACTTGGTTTTTGATGAAAACAGTGGTAACTGGCAACCAGCGCAACTGAACTGGCCACTGCGGCGTTCATCATTGAGCGGGCTGGTGAAGGCACGCTCGGTCGCACCACGGCGTAGGACCTCGTATTGCATGCCAGTCAGCAGGCGACGCCATTCGGCATCGGTACGTTGAACTTCAAACACATTACCCACAGGGGCAGCTGACAACATGCGGCTCATGGCCAGCATGCTGCCAGCCAGTAGAAATTGACGTCGGTTTTGCATATATCCTCCTTGGTGTATGTACAGCATCTGTGCCATGGTTCTTATTGTGCGCCTCAATCGCTGTCCAAGTCTTCACGTAAAGTTAAACGATTTGTGATACTTTTTCTCTGCAAATCCTGCACAATGACAACATTCGGATGGCGGGGAAAAGCGTGGATACAGCAAAAAATATACTGATTGTGGAAGATGACATGCCCATCGCCGACCTGCTGCGCCTGCACATGAAGGACGAGGGTTATCAGGTCACGCATTGCGCTGACGGCAGACAGGGTCTTGCACAATTGCGTACAGGTAACTGGGATGCCCTGATCCTCGACATCATGCTGCCCGGTGTCGATGGGCTGGAAATCTGCCGACAGGCACGTGCCATGGAAAACTACGTACCGATTATCATCATCAGTGCCCGTTCCAGCGAAGTGCACCGCATCCTCGGTCTGGAACTGGGGGCTGACGATTACCTCACCAAACCTTTCTCGGTGCTGGAACTGGTGGCCCGCGTCAAGGCCATGCTGCGCCGTGCCGATGCGATGGACAAGAGCCGCCGTACTGAAGCTGGAGATGTGGCGGTAGATGGCGTGGCCTTGTCGCCAGTGACACGGGTTGCCACTGCCGATGGCAAGTTGCTGGACCTGACCCCGCGTGAATTTGACTTGTTGTACTTCTTTGTACGTCACCCCGGTCAGGTATATTCACGCCTGGATTTGCTCAACAAGGTCTGGGGTTATGAACACGAGGGGTATGAACATACCGTCAATACCCATATCAACCGCCTGCGCGCCAAGATAGAGAGCAACCCGGCAGAACCGCAGCGCATACTGACGGTATGGGGCAAGGGCTACCGTTATGCACTGCCTGGAGAGGCAACGTGAAGCTGACGCTGTCCCAGCGTTTGTCGCTGGTATTTTCTGTATTGTTGCTGGCCAGTTGCGGTGTCTCTGCCTGGTTGCAGATACGCGCCAATGACATGCGCGAAATGGAAGTGGTGCAAGGCCTGTCGCGCGGGCTGGCAGGCAGCATCGCCGTCAATGCACAACTGACTGGCACAGAAGAAATGGGGCCAGATTCTGTACGCCGCTTGTTTGACCAGTTAATGAGCGTCAACCCCAGTGTGGAAGTTTATCTGCTCGATGAAACCGGCAAGATCATCGGCAATGCGGCACCGCCTGGACGTCTGAAGCGCCAGCAGGTTGATCTCGTACCCATACGTAAATTCCTTGATGGCCGCATGTTGCCCATACTCGGGGACGACCCGCGCAGTGAAAACAGACGCAAGGTATTCAGCGCGGCGGCATTGCGCAGTAACAGGCCTGAGGTGCATTACATCTACGTTATTTTGCAAGGCGAAGAACATGACCGCTATGTTGCCCATGCGGGTATCAATGCGGTATTGCGTGTCACCTTGTTGTCAATGGCGTTGGTGGCATTGCTGACCCTGGTGGCTGGCTGGGCTGCACTGCGCTGGGTCACCCGACCTTTGCACAAGCTGGCAGACACCATGCGCCGTTTTGATACCCAGGCTGAACAACCCGTCGTACCACCACCGTTAGCACAGGCTACTAATCAGCGTGATGAAATCGCGGTGCTGGAAACCAGCTTCGGGCAAATGGCGGCGCGCATCAATGAGCAATGGCATACATTGAAGCAGATGGATCATGACAGGCGCGAAGTGGTCGCCAATATCTCCCATGACCTGCGCACGCCGTTGACATCCATCCACGGTTACCTGGAAACCCTGGCTGCCAGAGATGCGACGCTGGATGCTGCTGAGCGCCAGCGCTACCTGGCGATTGTGCTGGGCCAGAGCCGCAAGGTTGGCCGTCTGGCGCAGGCGCTGTTTGATCTCGCGCGTCTTGAGCATGGCGGCGTAGCGCCAGAGCCTGAAGCCTTCATGTTGAATGACCTGATACAGGACGTATTCCAGAAGTTTGAGCTGCTGGCGCAAACCGGCCACGTAAGGCTGGAAGCAGGGCTGGATGGCAATACCATGGTCATGGCAGACCTGGGCATGATAGAGCGGGTGCTGACCAATCTCATCGACAATGCCATACGCCATACACCGGCAGGCGGCACGGTGACTGTGGAGGTAGCAAAACGCCTGCAGGCAGTGGAAATCTGCATACGCGATACCGGCCCCGGCATACCCGCAGAATTGTTGGATAAACTGTTCAAGCGACCATTTGCACTCAGTGGCGAAGGTCACGGTGGCGGTGGGCTCGGCTTGCTGATCGTGCACCGCATCCTGCAATTACACCATAGCAGTATAGAATTACGTACAGACCCGGCTGCAAACAGCATGGGAGCCTGCTTCTGCTTTGCCCTGCCACTGGCAACTGGCGCTGCGGGTAACACTCACTCATAAATACACAAATAGATTCAGGAAAAGTACCATTGAAAACAAGAGCATGGATCAGGCTGCCGTCAGGCAAACACCTTGACCTGATTAACCCCGATCCCCAGGCCTGGCTGGATAGCGACCTGGCAGACAGACTGTCGAGAACTTACCGCTGGGGTGGCGAATCCTGTTGGCCACGGCCACTGTCAGTAGCCCAGCATAGCCTGAACGTACTTGCCCTGCGCAGTACCATGACAGAAAAGCCTATGAGCGCAGGAGCTGCCTTGCGCGAACTCTTGCATGATGGTGAAGAAGGCCTGCTGGCCTTCGACTGTATTTCACCACTCAAAGCCGTACTGGGCGCGCCATTCAAGGAAGTCAGCGACAGGCTCACAGATGCGATCGTCAGACGCTATCAGCTACCCGCCTGGGATGATATGGATTACCGCCTGCATAAACTCGCAGATGAACTGATCGCCGCCTCAGAAGCCGTGCATTGTGCTGGCTGGCCACGTAATGAGGTACTGGATGTGCTGGAAATCAAACTGCCCATATTGGAAGAAGATCCCCTGGCAGAAATCTATGATTGCCAGCCATGGGAACCATGGGCACCGGACGTGGCCTGTGAGCGGTTTTTGGGAAAACTGATTTCACTTAGCAATACTGCGCTGAGCAATACTGCGCTGAATACATAAAATCAATGCCGGAAAAAATCCGGCATTGATACTTCACCATTCACTCTGGCTATATCTGATACTTCTGTATCGGTTACAGCCACATCATTACTTGGGCATCAAGACGGTATCAATGACATTGATAACGCCATTCGATTGATACACATCATAGGTGCTGATGCTGGCGACATTGCCGCTTTCATCCTTGATGCTGATGTTATGCGGGCCATTCATCATGAACCACAATTTGCCACCACTGGCTGTCGCCAGTTCTACGGGGCCACCCTGCCTTTTGATCTGGGCAGAAATACTCATGAAATCATGTTTGCCTGGTACTACGTGGTAAGTCAGTATTTTGGTCAGTGTCGCCTTGTTTTCAGGCTTGACCAGGGTATCGACGGTACCCGCAGGCAGCTTGGCAAACGCGGCATTGGTTGGCGCAAACACCGTGAATGGGCCTTTGCCTTTTAAGGTATCAACCAGGCCTGCAGCCTTGACGGCGGCAATCAGTGTCGTGTGGTCGGCAGAATTGACGGCGTTATCAACGATGTCTTTGGATGGCAACATGCTTTGGCCACCGACCATGACATCAGCAGCATTGACAATGGAAGTTGTAGCCATGGCGGCAGCGAAGACAAGGGCGTAGTTAAATTTGCGCATGATCATTTCCTTTTAAGATAAGTGCGAGTTCGCATCAAGTTCTACGGTGAGAAAATCACATCGGTTTCAATTATTTTTAAAAAATGTGAATTTAAATTTTCTGACGGCTTATTTTTATAGACCGGCAGCAATACTGTCTGACGCAAGAAGTCAGCAGGTGATAAATCCTTTGTTGCTTCATTCAATTTAGAACATGCGACGCATTGCAATGCGTCCTGCATAACGACGCTGAGTTGCTTATTTTTTTCCCCGGTAGGGTGCGCCGTGCGCACCGGCTTTTGGTTTAGTGACCAGCAAGATTTTGCTGGTAATGGTGCGCACGGCGCACCCTACGCGATACGACAATGCGGGGGAATCTCAGCTTAATTAAGGGTTCGCCATTCCTTGAGCACATTCATAAAGTTTTCTTTCATCCCGATATCCGCGCAAAAAAATGTTTAAAAAATGTGAATCCGCTTGTTTGTTTTGAACGTAATAAGTAAGGACAGCAATAAAGCAGCAGGAAATATCCTTTTTCCCCCTGAAACAAGCATGTGTAGTAAGCAGGCAGTGAACAGGAATGCAGGCAGGTCTGGTTTTTGCTTATCTAAATGCAAAGTATGAGGAATTTTTACTTTTCTCACACAGACAGATCAGATGGGCAGGCATTGAAATCAAACTACATAAAAAGAATATATACGGAGCAATAATGCAAAAGACGACGATAAACCGCACTGAACTTGTACTGCTGCTGGCAAGCCTTGGTGTGATGTTGATGCATGTCGCTCCGGCTGCGCAGGCGCAACAATCCAGTGAAACAGCACAGCCAGAAAAAATCGCCACCGTCCAGGTGCTCGGCAATTACAATAATGCTGTTGGCACCAGCAATGCTGCCAGCCAGGGTTCAGTGACATCCAATCTCGTCAGTAACCGCCCTGCCCTGCGTACTGGTGAACTGCTGGAATTTGTACCAGGCATGATCGTCACCCAGCATAGTGGTGATGGCAAGGCCAACCAGTATTTTTTGCGCGGTTTCAATCTTGACCATGGCACTGACTTTGCCACTTTTGTTGATGGCATGCCGGTCAATATGCGCACCCATGCGCATGGCCAGGGTTATTCTGATTTGAATTTCCTGATCCCTGAGCTGGTACAGCGCATTGATTACAAGAAGGGGACGTATTTTGCCGATGAAGGTGACTTTGCCTCTGCCGGTGCGGCTCACCTTCGTCTGGCTGACAAGCTAGGTGCCGGCATCGCCAGCCTGTCTTTGGGTGGCTATG
This sequence comes from Undibacterium sp. Tian12W, assembly GCF_049339405.1. Taxonomy (NCBI): domain Bacteria; kingdom Pseudomonadati; phylum Pseudomonadota; class Betaproteobacteria; order Burkholderiales; family Oxalobacteraceae; genus Undibacterium; species Undibacterium sp. Tian12W. Next base: position 113,189 of record NZ_JBMPPK010000010.1, on the reverse strand, counting down.
GCTATCAGCGGGCAGTGCTGGCAAATTCAGTCGCACTGACGAATGGCAATTTACTATATGGCCTGGAGATCAATCGCAATGATGGCCCATGGCTTAATCCTGAGAATGTGCGCAAGTACAGTGCTGTGCTGCGTTATAGCCAAGGCAGCCATGACGATGGTTACAGCGTGACAGCCATGGCTTACAAGAATAACTGGAATTCCACAGACCAGATACCTTTGCGTGCAGTGCAGTCTGGCCAGATCAACCGCTTTGGTGCGCTTGACCCTACGGATGGCGGACAAAGTTCGCGTTACAGCCTGTCTTATGCCATGAAGAAGCGCAGTCAGGATGGCGTGTTTGAAATGGATGCTTACGCCGTGCAATCCAGTCTTGACCTGTTCAGCAACTTTACGTATTTCCTGGCCAACCCTGATACGGGTGACCAGTTCAGCCAAAGTGAGAAGCGCCAGATGCTGGGCATGAATATCAGCCAGACCTGGCCGCTGACTGTGGCTGATCTTGAAATGCATAACAAGATAGGTGTGCAGTTGCGTTACGATAAACTGTCGCCCGTTGGCATTTATAACACCATCGCTCAACAACGCATATCAACGATACGCGAAGACAGCGTGAAAGAAGCCAGCGCTGGTTTTTATGCAGAAAACTCCATACAGTGGCACCCAAAATTCCGCAGCATCGCCGGGCTGCGTTACGATGCCTATCGCTTTGATGTCAACAGCAGCATAGACGGCAATTCAGGCAAAGTCAGTGATCATATTGTCTCGCCCAAGTTGTCATTGATCTTTGGACCATGGAACAAGACCGAATATTTCATCAACTATGGTAGCGGCTTTCACAGCAATGATGCGCGCGGCACTACGCAAACACGCTTGCCTGATGGCGGCATCTCTACACCGGTAACACCACTGGTTAAAACCAGGGGCGCAGAACTGGGGATGCGTACAGAAATCATTCCCGGCCTGCAAAGTTCGCTGGCACTGTGGCGTCTGGATATTGCCTCTGAACTCTTGTTCGTCGGTGATGCTGGTGAAACCGAACCCAGCCGTGCCAGCCGCCGCACCGGCATAGAATGGAACAACCATTACATCGCCAGACCATGGCTGTTATTTGATCTTGACCTGGCAGCATCACGGGCGCGCTATACACAAAATGATGTGGCGGGAAATTACATCCCCGGTTCCATCGACAAGGTGGCCTCTTTTGGCGTGACAGTGACTGACCTGGGCCGCTGGTACGGTGGCTTTGAACTGCGTTATTTTGGCCCACGTCCCTTGATTGAAGACAATAGCGTACGCTCTTCATCTACCACGCTGGCCTATGCCCGCATGGGTTACCGTATCAATGCCAGGACCAAGCTGACGGTGGATGTATTTAACCTGTTCAACAAGCAGGCCAGCGACATTGATTATTATTACCAGTCACGCCTGCCGCGTGAAAGCATGGAAGGTGTCAATGATATCCATTTCCACCCGGTTGAACCACGCTCTGTGAGACTGACACTGACGCATAATTTTTGACACGGAATGACAGGGAATGACAGAGCGTGCATGTATCATTGCATTCATGCACACCCATGAGTTTCTACCAGATATCCCCATAATGGCATCATGTATGTAATGTACATATTGTCGCGGTAGAGATGAAAAAACACACCCAAGTTTGGCATGCGCATATTCATCCGAACAGTTGGATCGAGGAACGACATATAAGCATAGTATTGAGCTGAATCCGTTTTATTGAATACCCCATACTTCCTGTACAGCTATCGTCGCCTGTCCAATAGCATTTCCTCAGCATCCCCCCAGCATTCCCCCATAAGCGCCTGCACATACAACATTTCAGAAATTATTAAAACTGGAAAGTCTGTCAATTGATCTGCCCTCCCTTCCATATGTGGCTCCGGCCAGTGCGTTCAATATGGAATCAAACCTGCTAAAAATCTGCAAATTTCCCTGAAGTTTATCGGCGAACCACGCATAGGTCTTCGACAAAAACCCAAACATAGTTTGTGAAATATCAAATCATTTCCCATGATTAATATATAATACGAATCATTCTCATTCTCATTAATATCAAAAAGAAAACATGCGCCGCTCTTTCTTACTCCAGCCACTTCCGTTAGCACATTCAACGCGCCGTGCGCCCATTACTGCCACACTGACTGTCTGCGCAGCCCTGGTTGCCAGCATCTTCATGGCAACATCTGCGTTTGCACAAACGGCAGCAACGGCTTCCCGTTCCTATAATATCGCTGCCCAGCCTATGGGTGATGCGTTGAATACGTGGGCACGCCAGGCTGGTGTGCAAATGAGCTTGCAGGCTTCCCAGGTCACGGGCAAGACTGCGCCTGCAGTACAAGGTACGCTGGCTGACCGTGAGGCGCTGGATTTGCTGCTGGCTGGCAGCGGCCTGGTGGCGACACAGGATGGCAACACTGTGGTCATCAAAGCCGACGCTTCAACAACGACCAGCACAGCAACGCCGTCCGTGAATATGCAAAGCGTGAATGTGACTGCGAACAGGCTGGGCCGTATCACGGAAGGCAGCGAGTCTTATACACCTGGCACCATCGCCACCGCGACACGTATGGTACTGACACCGCGTGAAACACCACAGACCATCAGCGTGGTCACGCGACAAGAGATGGATGACTTCAACCTCAACTCCATCGACCAGGTGATGATGCACACGCCTGCCATCAGTATCGTGACATATGACAGTGAACGCACTGAATACTATGCGCGCGGCTTCGCCATCCAGAATTTCCAGTATGACGGCATCCCCATGACGCGCAACTCCTCTTACTCTGCGGGTAATACTCTGAGTGACATGGCCTTGTACGACCGTGTGGAAGTACTCAAGGGTTCGACCGGTTTGTTGACAGGTAGCGGCATGCCCGGTGCGACGATCAACCTGATCCGTAAAAAACCAACGCGCAAGTTCAGTGGCAATGCATCGGTCTCGGCTGGCACCTGGAATACTTACCGTGGCGACGTTGATGTCGGTGGCGCAGTGAATGAGAGCGGCAGCGTGCGCGTACGCGGCGTGGCAGCCTATCAGGACCGTCAGTCCAATCTTGACCGCTATTCACGTTCAACATCGACGCTGTATGGCATCCTGGAAGCGGATATTGCCCCCGGCACATTGCTGACCATCGGTGGCGATTTCCAGAACAATGAACCCAAGGCATCTACCTGGGGCGGCATCCCTTTGCTGAACTCAAAAGGTGAGTTCAATGACATGCCACGCTCTCACAATAATGGCACCAACTGGAGCCACTGGGATCAATATACCCGCACTGCCTTCGCTACGCTGGAACACAAATTCGCCAATAGCTGGATCGCCAGATTGCAATACAACCACCAGATCAACGGCTATGACGCCGCATTGGGTGCCGCCGCCAGTGGTTACCCCAATCCTGCAGATGGCAAGGGTGTATCAATGTGGGTAGGCAAATATGTAGGGCGCACCACCAGCGATGCATTTGATGGCTATGTCAGCGGTCCCTTCACTCTGGGCGGGCGTGAACATGAGCTGGTGATAGGTGGCAGTCTCTCCAAATCCCGCTGGACCAATAATGGCTATAGCGCACCTTCCAGCTACAGTACCACAGTGCCGGACTTTTATCACTGGCAAGGCAATGTGGCTGAGCCGGTCTGGCCTTCAACACCCAGTTTTGGCAATGATGAAACCACGCGTGAACGTGGCCTGTATGCTGCAGCCCGCTGGGATTTGCATGACAGCACAAAGCTGATCACCGGTGGCCGCTGGTCCAGTTACCGCAACCGCGAACAGGGTATGGAAGAATCCGGCGTATTCGTCCCTTATGTCGGTGCCGTAGTCGATATCAACAAAAACTACTCGGTCTATGCCAGCTATACCAATATCTTCAGCCCGCAGTCCAACCAGGATACACAGGGCCGCACACTGGCACCGGTTGAAGGCAAGAATTATGAAGCTGGTGTCAAGGCCGCTTTCTTTGGTGACAGACTGAATATTTCAGCAGCCGTGTTTGAACTGGTGCAGGATAACTTTGCCATAGAAACCAGTGGCCTGACACCATCGGGTGGCATTGCCTATCGTGCAGCACAAGGTGTAAAGACCAAAGGGTATGAAATGGAACTGTCAGGTCAACTGGCAGCAGGCTGGCAAATGCATGCAGGTTACTCACACAATATTTCACGCCAGCAGGGTGAGCGTGTAGCTACCCTGACGCCGTCCAACCAGTTCAGCCTGTATACCAGCTATAAACAAAATGCCCTGACACTGGGCGGCGGCGCGCGCTGGCAAGACAAGACCTGGGGTGACATCAGCAAACCTACGGGTGAGACCATACGCCATACGGTCGATAGCTACTGGCTGTTTGATGCCATGGCACGCTATGAGTTCAGCAAACAGTTGTCTGCGTCAGTCGGCGTGAAAAACCTGTTCGATAAAAAGTATTACACCATCTTCAATTGGTATAGTACCTACACTTGGGGTGAACCGCGCAGTGTGAACCTGAACATGAACTATAAGTTCTGATGCCATGGCAAGCCAAGCGCCTGCCAGACTGGTTCTGGTCCATCGTTTTGTAGCCGCCATATTGGGTGCCTACATTTTTTCCTGGGGTTTCATCACCCTGGGAATGGCTGGCTTGTTTGCGCTTGGCATGTCCTTTCATGATGCCGAGCACCTGAGCAGCATGCTGGTTTTTTTGGTGTATCTGGGTGCCTTCCTGTGGGCATTCATCGCTAAAAGCATGTTGCGCCTGTGGCTGTTGCTGGGTGGTGGCGGTGTCTTGATGGCCGTATGCGCATCAGCGCTGCAACACACTCTGGTTTGAAGAGAGAAATCACCATGTTCCAAAATTCCCGTCTTGCACTGGCCTGGCTGCATACCTGGCTGGGCCTGCTGCTAGGCTTTGTTCTTATCGTGGTGTTTTTCTTTGGTGCGCTGTCGGTATTTGACCGTGAGATAGACCGCTGGGCGATTCCGCAATCACGCTTTGCGCCGCAACCCATGCCGTCTTTTGACAAGGTACTGCGCCCGGTTTTCGAGAGCATGCAACCAACGGCAGAGAGCGTCAACTCCATGCGCGAGCGCGTCAAGGGGGCCACGCCTGAGCGTTTTGATACCGTACGCCGCTGGGGTGCCTACACCACCCACCGCGATCCGGTACTGGGCATTTTCTCTGGCTATGAAATACCCAATGCCAAAGACCCTGAAGATGCGGTCTGGGGATCGCGCACCATAGACCCGCGCAATGGCAATGCGCTGCCCGATGATCGCCTCAAAATCGGCAGCCAGTTTTTTTACCCGCTGCATTACAGCCTGCACCTGAACTGGCTGAGCCTGGGCTACTGGATAGTCGGGTTCTCTGCCATGGTGATGCTGATTGCTCTGGTCAGTGGCATCGTCATGCACCGCAAGATATTTCGGGAATTGTTTACTTTCCGCGCAAAAAAACGTGGCCAGCGCCGTGTACTGGATTTGCATAACCTGACAGGCGTGGTCGCCCTGCCCTTCCATTTTTTCTTTGCCCTGACAGGTCTGATCATTTTTGCCGGGATCTATTTCCCTGTCACCCAGACCCAGCTTGCCCCTTTGCATGAACTGCACGAAAAACTCGAAGCCCAGGAAACTGGCCTGCCGCAACATCGCTCTGGCATTGTGGCGCCACTGGCGTCAGTAGATGTCATGATGACCGAGGCGCAACGCCGCTGGGCCGCCCGTGGCATGGCAGGCGAGATCGGCTTCCTGGCGCTTCAGCATGTCGGTGACAGCAATGGCTATGTCAGCGTTTACCGGGCCGGCACAGACCGTATTGCCCTCACTGGCGAAGGCATACACTTCAAGGCATCGACAGGCGCAGTCTTGCGTGAAGATCCGCCGCAAACTGCGGTAGCTACCGTCAATGAATTTCTGACTGGTCTGCACCTGCAACACTTCCGCCACTGGCTGTTACGCTGGCTGTATGTATTTGGTGGCCTGTCAGGTTGCGTCTGCATTGCCACAGGTTTTATCTTCTTCGTTGAGAAGCGCAAACTGCAACATGCCAAACAGGGCAAGCAGGGTGTGCGTATTGTCGATGCGCTGGCAGTGACCACGGTAACGGGTACCTTGCTTGCTACACTGGGCATGCTGACAGCCAACCGGCTGCTGCCAGACCAGCTACCCACTGGCTGGCCCGCACGCGGCGATCTTGAGCAATACCTGTTCTGGGCTAGCTGGGTATTGGCTATGGCACATGCCTTCTGGCGTTCTGCTCCCGTCGCCAAAGCTGGCATTTCACCCGCATGGCAGGAACAATGCTGGGCAATAGCAGCAATGGCGGTGAGCACCGTCTTGCTGAACTGGATCACAACGGGTGACCACCTGTTGCGTACCCTCGGCAATGCTTACTGGCCTGTGGCCGGTGTCGATCTGTTCATATTGACCAGCGCTACTGTGGCAGTGTTGGCTGCCCGTAACCTGAGACAACGGGCAAGCAGTACAGCATCTGCGTCAAACAAGGAAACTGTCCATGCCTGATACCCTGTTTTTGATTGTCGCCCTGGCTGCCAGTGTGGCGGGCATGGGATGGCTGGCGCTGGCCATGGAAGTGCACTGGGAACAGGTACGCGGTACTCTTCCCCAGACACCGCAATTGGTCACACGCCTGCGCTGCCTTGGTGCAGCGGGTTTGTTTGCCTCACTGCTGCTTTGCCTGAAAGTCGATCATGCATCCATGGCAGCTCTGGTATGGATCATGGCAGTAGCGTTTGCAGCCATCAGCACAGCCTTTACCCTGACCTGGCGGCCGCACTGGTTGCGGGTGCTGGTGTTCTGGGTATAAATCACTCCTGAGAGGTCTCCTCCGCCCATAAAGTACGCTGTCGCACAGAGATACCCGTATATCTCTGCCATCATCAATTCAACTTACAATAGCCCCGTCAGCAGGCGGGCTATCAATTGAATAGATATGCAAGGGGAAACTCGTGGGTGATCTGGGGCGTGATCTGGTTGTTAACCGTAAGGAAGGCCTGTATTGCGTGCCGGGTGATTTCTACATCGACCCCTGGCGCCCGGTACCGCGTGCCATCATCACCCATGCGCACTCTGACCATGCCAGGATAGGGAACGAACACTATCTGACGGCAGCGGCTGGTGTCGGCGTGATGAAATCGAGGCTGGGCGATATCAGCATAGAAGGGCTGGAATACGGCGAGCAGCGCTTGCACAATGGCGTGACGATCTCCCTGCACCCTGCCGGACATGTGCTGGGTTCTGCCCAGGTCAGGATGGAATACAAGGGTGAAGTGTGGGTGGCCTCTGGCGACTACAAGGTAGAGGCCGACGGCACCTGCGCCCCGTTTGAATCCGTCGCCTGTCATACCTTCATTACCGAATCCACCTTTGGCCTGCCCATCTACCGCTGGCAGGCCCAGCAAAGTATTTTTGATGACATCAACCAGTGGTGGCGCAATAATGCAGCACAGGGCAGGACCAGCGTGCTGCTGTCTTATTCATTCGGCAAGGCACAGCGCATTTTGCATGGGCTCAATGCCAGCATAGGCAGCATTATCTGCCATGGTGCAGTCGAACCGCTGAACCATGCTTACCGCGAAGCGGGCATACGCTTGCCAGCAACAAAAATGGTCAGCGATGTCAACGACAAGAATGAGCTCAAACAGGCAATTGTCATCGCCCCGCCTTCTGCTGGCAATTCGCCATGGATAAAACGCTTTGGCGATTTCAGCGATGCCTTTGCCAGCGGCTGGATGCAGTTGCGGGGCGCACGGCGCAGGCGTGGCGTGGACAGGGGCTTTGTGCTGTCTGACCATGCCGACTGGCCGGGCCTGATGCAGGCGATCAATGCAACGGGTGCCTCACGCATTATCGTCACCCATGGATCAATACCCGTCATGGTGCGTTATTTGCAGCAACAAGGCTTGCAGGCATCTGGCTTTGATACTGAATACGGGGATGAAGACGAAGCCTCTGCAACAGTTGCTGTAGAGGCAGCAGTAGCGGGAACAGAAACGGGAACAGAAAAAACCAAAGAAGGCGATCATGCGTGAATTCGCCCAGCTCTACGCCCAACTGGATGAAACCACATCCACCAACCGCAAGCTGGATGCCTTGAAAACTTATTTCAGCCAGTCACCCCCTGAGGATGCAGCATGGGCAGTGTATTTTCTGGCGGGGGGCAAACCACGTCAGGCAGTACCGAGCAAACTGCTGCGGCAATTTGCCATGGAATATGCCAATATCGAAGAATGGCTGTTTGAAGAATGCTATCAGGCGGTAGGCGACCTGTCGGAAACCATCGCCCATGTTTTGCCACCACCTGTACGGCAAGCCCATGTCGGCCTGGCAAACTGGATGCTGGAAAGAATCGCCCCTCTGCGTGGCGCAACACCAGAGGTGATACGCAGTGCCCTGTTTTCTTTTTGGGATGAACTGACCACACCTGAACGTTTTTTACTGGGCAAGCTGATAGGCGGCGGCTTTCGTGTCGGCGTATCGAAACTACTGGTCACGCGCGCACTTGGCGATGTCGCCAAAGTCGATAACAAGCTGATCGCACAAAGGCTCATGGGCTGGACAGATGGCCGTGTGGCTCCAACAGCAGACGGCTTCATGAAACTGATAGCCGCCCAGTCAGACCAGGAACATAGTTTGCGTGGTGGTCAGCCTTACCCATTTTTTCTGGCGCATCAGTTATCCGCTGCGCCAGAATCCCTTGGCGACATCACTGGCTGGCAGGCAGAATGGAAATACGATGGCATACGTGCGCAACTGCTGCGCCGTGACAACCAGACGTTTCTGTGGTCGCGTGGCGAAGACCTGATTACTGAACGCTTCCCGGAAATAGCCGCCGTGCCTCTGCCAAACGGCACCGCCATTGATGGCGAAATCCTGGTGTGGACTGAAGACCGCCCTGCCCCGTTTGCTGATTTACAAAAACGCATAGGCCGCAAGAGCCTCACTACAAAACTCTTGTCCGAGCTGCCAGCGGTGATGGTGGCCTACGATTTGCTGGAACTGGAACAGGCTGACTTGCGCCATCTGCCACAGCATGAACGACGCGCCCTGCTGGAAAAATTGGTCACTAGCGTCAACAACCCCATGCTCAGGATTTCCCCCGTTTTAGAGAAGCCGGACTGGCAGGACCTGGCCCTGCTACGCCAGAACTCCCGGGCACTGGGTGTCGAGGGCATGATGCTCAAGGCTGTCAATGCCCAATATGGCGTGGGCCGCACCAAGGATGTGGGCACATGGTGGAAATGGAAAATCGATCCTTATTCCATCGACGCAGTACTCATCTACGCCCAGAGCGGCCATGGCCGTCGTGCATCGCTGTATACCGACTATACTTTTGCAGTGTGGGACGAAGATGCCGAAGGCAAGCGCATACTCGTGCCTTTTGCCAAAGCCTACTCCGGCCTGACAGATGCAGAAATCGCCCAGGTTGATGCCGTGATCCGCAAGACCACCATAGAGAAATTTGGCCCGGTACGCAGCGTCAAACCCAGCATGGTGTTTGAAATCGGCTTTGAAGGTATCTCGCTTTCCACGCGGCACAAGGCTGGCATTGCAGTACGTTTCCCACGCATACTGCGGCGACGTGACGACAAGCAGATAGAAGAAGCCAATACCCTGGATGACTTGAAAAATTTACTGGCTACTAGCAAAGCGCATGAGCTTGGCAACTAAGGCAGTCAAAGACTGGTTTGCTGCAAAGGGGTGGAAAACCTTCCCCTTCCAGCGTGAAGTCTGGAAAGCGGCGCATGCCGGCGAGTCTGGCATTTTGCATGCGAGTACGGGCTCAGGTAAAACCTATGCCGTCTGGTTTGCTGCGCTACTGCGGGCCATGGAAAGAAAGCCGAATAAAAGAAGCACACCAGGTCTCAGGGTATTGTGGATCACGCCCATGCGGGCGCTGGCAGCAGATACCTTGCGTGCCTTGCAAGAGCCCCTGACTGAGTTGCCAGATGAGTTATTGCCGCGATGGAGCATAGGCGCACGCACCGGCGATACCGGCTCTGCCGAGCGTGCGCGTCAGGCCAAGGCCTTGCCTGCGACCCTGATCACCACACCAGAAAGCCTGTCGCTGATGTTGAGCAAGAACGATGCCCAGGCCCAGTTTGCTCAACTGGACATGATCATCGTCGATGAGTGGCATGAACTGATGGGTAACAAGCGTGGCGTACAAACCCAGCTGGCCATCGCCAGGCTGAAGGCATGGAACCCACAATTGCTGGTCTGGGGCTTGTCGGCAACCCTGGGCAACCTGGAACAGGCACGCGATGCCTTGCTGGGTGTCGGCAATGGCTTGCTGGTACAGGGCCAGACCCAGAAAAAGATCAAGGTCGATACGCTGATACCGGCCAATCCTTCCCGCTTCCCCTGGGCCGGTCATCTGGGCCTGCAAATGCTGCCAGCAGTCGTCGCAGAAATTGACAAACATCAAAGTACCCTGGTGTTTACCAATACCCGCTCACAGGCAGAAATCTGGTACCAGAACCTGCTGGAAGCGCGCCCCGACTGGGCGGGTGTCATCGCCCTGCATCATGGTTCACTGGACAAGCAGGTGCGGGACTGGGTTGAGCAGGGTCTGAAAGCAGGGCAATTGAAAGCCGTGGTGTGTACATCCAGCCTGGACCTGGGCGTGGATTTCTTGCCGGTGGAACGGGTACTGCAAATTGGCAGCGCACGCGGCGTCGCGCGCCTCATGCAAAGAGCCGGGCGCAGTGGCCATGCACCAGGGCGCGTGTCACGGGTAACCCTGGTTCCCACGCATACGCTGGAATTGCTGGAAGCTGCCGGCGCCAAACAGGCCGTCGCCCTGCGCCAGATAGAAGCCCGCCAGGTACCTGACAAGCCACTCGACGTGCTGGTACAGCATGTGGTGACGGTGGCGCTGGGTGGCGGCTTTCGTTCGCAAGACCTGTATGCAGAAGTCAGGGCGGCATATTCCTACCGCAATCTGACCTCGGATGAGTGGCAATGGGTGCTCGACTTTGTCGCCCGCGGTGGCCAGAGCCTGATTGCCTATCCTGAATACCATAAAGTGGTAGAAGATGAAGGTGGTATCTATCGCGTGCCAGATCCCGCCATAGGCCGCAGGCACCGTATGGGCATAGGTACCATCGTTTCTGAAGCATCCATCAGCGTTAAATTCATCAGCGGCAGCCGTATAGGGACGATAGAGGAATCCTTTATCTCGCGCCTGAAAAAGGGGGATCATTTTTTGTTTGGTGGCCGCATACTGGAATTTATCCGCGTTTATGAAATGACAGTCTATGTCAAACGTGCAGTAGGCAAAAAGGGAACCATACCGCGCTGGCAAGGCGGTAAAATGCCTTTGTCTTCTGAACTGGCCCACGCAGCGCTGGAGCAACTGCGTCTCGCCGCCAGACAGGAATTTGATGGCCCTGAAATGAAAGCCCTGAAACCCTTGCTCGACATACAGCAACGCTGGTCTGCCCTGCCAACGCCAGAGATACTCTTGATAGAAACTATGCAAAGCCGCGAAGGCTTTCACCTGTTCATGTATCCGTTTGAAGGGCGCGCCGTGCATGCGGGCCTTGCTGCATTACTTGCCTACCGCATGGCAAAGCACCAGGCCAATACTTTTTCCATAGGCTTTAATGATTATGGTTTTGAGTTGCTGGCACCGCAATCGACAGACTGGGCTTTATTGTTTAATGCAGGTTCAGGCAAAGAGACAGCCCTGTTCAGCACCGACATGCTGCTGGAAGATGTCTTACTGAGCCTGAATGCGACTGAACTGTCGCAGCGACGCTTTCGCGAAATTGCCCGCATCGCCGGGCTGGTATTCCAGGGTTACCCTGGACAGCCAAAATCAAACCGCCAGTTGCAGGCATCATCAAGTTTGTTTTTTGAAGTATTCCGCAAGCATGATGCTGAAAATTTGTTGCTGACCCAGGCCCAGCGTGAAGTACTGGAGCAGGAACTGGAATTGACACGCCTGCGCCAGACCTTGCAACAGCTACAACAAAAACAAATTGTCTTGCGTGAAATCGCCAGGCCCACGCCATTTGCCTTCCCGCTCATGGTGGAACTGTTCCGTGAGAAACTCAGTACAGAAAAACTCTCGGACCGCATCGCCCGCATGGTGCGTGAGCTTGAAAAGGCAGCGCAATCATGATGGTACTGGAACTTGAGGTTGCAGGTGAAATGCTCATGCTGTTGCCACAGAAAGCCATGTACTGGCCCAGCAATTCAACACTGATCATTGCTGACATTCACTTTGGCAAGGCAGCTACATTCCGCCGCCTGGGTGTGCCCGTGCCGCATGGTACGACAGCACAAAATCTTGAACTGCTGGATGAGCTCATAATGAGCTACCCGACCCAGCACATTATTTTTTTGGGGGATTTTTTGCATGCGCCTGATATTTCAGCCGCCACACTACAAAGTCTGCTCAACTGGCGCACTAGCCACCCTGCACTTGAAATGACGCTGGTACGTGGCAACCATGATTTGCGGGCAGGCGACCCACCGCAGGAATTAGGCATCCATATCGTCAATGAACCTTTCCGCAGCGGGCCATACGCCTTTTGCCATTATCCTGATGTTGAAAGCGATGGCTATGTGCTGGCCGGCCATGTGCACCCGTCTTTTCATTTGCATGGCAAACGTGATTCGCTGCGCTTGCCCTGCTTTGTCGTCGGTGAGCGGCGCACTATACTGCCTGCCTTTGGCGCTTTTACGGGCACCTACTCCATGGTCCCGCAAGTGGGAGAACAGATATTTATTATTGCAGACGACAGGGTCATGAAAATTGGCAATTGAGTTATTGCCACTTATTACCCCTTCTCGCAGCATATTCCTACACGATTTTCATTATGTTCTGACATTTTTTATACAGGATGAAGCGCAATATGGAGAGTGAATACTAGAACTCATTTAACAGAAAAAATATCATCCAGCAGGAGTCAACATGGCACACGCAATATGGAAAGGTGCGATCAGCTTTGGTCTGGTCCATATCCCGGTAGAGCTTTTTTCAGCAGTGGCAGACAATGCTCTTGATCTGACCATGCTGGACAAGCGTGATTTTTCTCCTATTGGTTTCCGTCGCTATAACAAGGCAAGCGGCAAAGAGGTCAAATGGGAAGATATCGTCAAGGGCTATGAATACAAGCCGGATGAATATGTCGTGCTGTCAGATGAAGACTTGAAACAGGCCAATGTAAAAGCAACGCAGACTATTGATATCCAGTCTTTTGTCGATGCCAGTGAAGTGCCACTGACTTATTATGAACAGCCGTATTTCCTGGTGCCTGACCGGGGCGGCGACAAGGTATATGCCCTGTTACGGGAAACCCTGCGCAAGGCAGACAAGGTGGCGATTGCCGAAGTGGTGATCCGCACCAAGCAGCATCTGTGCGCCTTGTTGGCCATAGATGATGCGATCGTTCTCAATACCTTGCGTTACAGCGATGAAATACGCGATACGGGTGAATTGAAATTACCGGCCAAGAGTACAAAGACTGCGGGCATTTCTGACAAGGAAATTGCCATGGCCATGTCATTGGTGGATGGCATGACAGAAGCATGGAACCCCGCACAATATCATGATACTTACCGCGAAGATGTACTGGCACTGGTCAAGAAAAAAGTGAAGGCCAGACAAACCAAGACCATCACCATGCCGGAAGCGGAAACAGAAGAAAAACCACGCAGTGCGCAGGTGTATGACCTGGTTGGTTTGCTGCAACAAAGCCTGGGTAAAAAACCTGCAGCTAAAGCCACAAAAATCACAGCCAAGTCCAAATCCAAAACCACGGCTGACAAATCCGGAGAACCTGTACCTATCCGCAAAAAAGCCGCTGCAGCTGTCAGCAAAAGCAAGGCAAAACCCGTAACAAAAACGAGCAAAACCGCAGCAGTCAAAGCCAAGGCTGCAGCACCCAGACAAAGACGCAGCGCCTGATATCCGGCGAACAGGCATTGTGAAAATTTAACAGCCTGGCGAGTATCAAAGATACTGCCAGGCTGTTTAAATTTGTTGTTACAAACTAATGCTGCAAATGCTTTTCTACTGCAACAGCACTGGTGCCCACTTCTTGTACGGCAGTGACCAGTTCATCTTTGGTACAGTCAAATTTCCTGGTCCAGTAAGCGACTTCCCAGGGTTCACTCACGTTCACCCTTGAAGCGTCTTGCGGACCACGGTTTTGCAGATTGTCGGCCATGTCAGCCTCCTTGATTTGTTGTTGACAGCAACACCCTGTGCAGCACCCTATTATGGTGCGGGCTGGCCTTTTACCGCATTACGGTATTTAGCCTTGGCGGCCAGCTTCTTTTCTGCTTCTGCGGCGACATTGGTACGCTTGATGTCGCGTTTTTCCTGTTTGCCACGGTGTTGTGCTTCATCTTTATTGCCTATGCGTTTTGTCATTACTTTCTCCTGATAAATAATTTAATGATGTCAAGCATCCAGAACAGCAGATGCTGTGAGATGCCACAGTAGCCAATGCACTCAGGCTTGTATGTAGGACGATAAACGAAGCAGATGTAGGATAGCTAGGCTTGTTCCTACATGCTTGTCATCACCTGGCTGATAGCCCGTCTGTATTCATGAATTTATACTGAGCGCTATCACATTTGATCAATACAAGCGTATTTCACGACAGAAAGTTCATCATGGCAAAACCAGACGCGCTGCAAAAATATAAATCCAAGCGCGATTTTTCAATTACCTCCGAACCTGCGGAAGGTGGCACGCCTAACGAAAAGGCGCGGGCTTTTGTTATCCAGAAACACTGGGCCAGCAGCCTGCATTATGACTTTCGTATAGAGCTCGATGGCACCATGAAAAGCTGGGCCGTACCGCGCGGCCCAAGTTTTGATACGCACGACAAGCGCATGGCGATACATGTCGAAGATCATCCTATTTCCTATAACACTTTTGAGGGGACTATCCCGGCCAGGCAATATGGTGCGGGCAAGGTCATCATCTGGGACAAGGGTTATTGGAAACCCCTGGGCGATGCGCGCCAAGGTTATGAAAATGGCAATCTGAAGTTTGAGCTGTTTGGTCACAAGCTACGTGGCAAATGGGCACTGATCAAAATGCGCAATGCCAAAGGCAAGCAGGAAGCCTGGTTGCTGATCAAGGAGAAAGATGAGTTCGCCCGCCCTGCCAGTGATTTCAGTGTTGTTGATGAACAGGCTGAGAGTGTCAAGGCGCTGGGCATGCCTGCCATGGAAGACGATGATTCAAATACAGAAGCGGTAGAGACACAAACTGCAAAAGAAGAATCCAGCACCAGCGGACCGCCTGCACTGGCAAAAGCAGCGAAGTTACCAGCGGGCCTCAAGCCCCAGCTTGCTACACTGGTCAGCAGCGCCCCGGCGAATGTGGATGACTGGCTGTTTGAAATCAAGTTTGATGGTTACCGCCTGCTAAGCCGTGTAGAAAACGGCGAGATACAGCTATTCACCCGCAACCAGAATGACTGGACAAAAAAACTGCCACGCCTGCACAAGGAGTTGCTCGGCATGGATTTACCCGATGGCTGGTATGACGGTGAAATCGTGGTACTCGATGACGATGGCAAACCAGACTTTGGCGCACTGCAACTGGCTTTCGATGAAAACAATACCAGGGCCATTCATTATTTCATCTTCGACTTGCCCTACTGTGCCGGTCACGATCTGCGTGATGTACCCTTGTGGGAAAGGCGTCAGGTGCTGGAACGCATCATGCAAAGACAAACGTCCGAACTGGTGCGCTTCAGCGGCATATTCGACCATGATCCTGGCGAGATTGTCGCTGCGGCTTGCCAGATGGGTCTGGAGGGCGTGATAGGAAAACTTAAATCATCGACGTATGTATCAAGGCGCAGCGATGACTGGATCAAACTGAAATGCGCACAGCGCCAGAAATTTGTCATTGGCGGTTTTACTGAACCGCAAGGTTCACGCATAGGCATAGGGTCTTTATTGCTCGGTGTCTATGCCAAAGATGGCAAGCTGCACTATGCTGGCAATGTCGGTACTGGCTTCAATGACAAAAGCCTCAAAGCCTTGCGTAAGCAACTTGATGGCCTGGTAAGTGAACAACGTCCGTTCGCTGGCAATACCGGCATAGACAGCAAATCACACTGGGTCAGGCCTGAGCTGGTTGCCGAAGTCAGTTTTGGCGAGTGGACCAGCGCCGGGCATATCCGGCATTCGGTCTTCCAGGGTTTGAGGACAGATAAACCAGCCAGTTCCATCGTGCGCGAGCAAGCAGTAAATCCCGCGCATGCAGCATCGGCAGAAAAAACACGGCCCGGCAAATGGCAAAGAATCAGGAATGCAGCAAAACCAGATAAAGCAGTCAAGATAAGTAACAATGCAGATGTGCATGAGACCCTGCCAGCAGACTTCAAGATCACCCACCCTGCACGCATCATGGATGAAGAAAGCGGCACCACCAAGCTGCAACTGGTGCGTTACTATGCCTTGATTGCCCCCTTGATGATGGATCACCTGAAAGACCGGCCACTAGCACTGGTACGCGCCCCAGCCGGTGTCAGTGGTGAATTATTTTTCCAGAAGCATGCCGATACCAGGACCCTGCCTGGCGTCATCCAGACCGCGGATAATTTACTGCCGGGTCACCCCGGTTTGCTGGTGATCAAAAAACCGGAAGGCCTGATTTACTCAGCCCAGTGGAACACCGTAGAAGTGCATACCATGAATGCTACTGCGGCTTCATTCGACAAGCCAGACCGCATGGTGTTTGACCTTGATCCTGGCGAAGGCGTGGACTGGAAATCAGTGCAGGAAGCAGCCAGTTTAATGCAGGCCATGCTGGTGGAGCTTGAACTCTTGCCATTTTTAAAAACCAGCGGTGGCAAAGGCTTGCATGTCGTAGTGCCCATCAAGAAACGCTATGACTGGAACACCGTCAAGGATTTTTCTGAAGCCATCGTGACCCACATGGCCAATACTATCCCCGAGCGTTTTGTTGCAAAAAGCGGCCCTAAAAACCGTGTGGGGAAAATATTCATCGATTACCTGCGTAATGGCCTGGGTGCAACCACAGCCTGCGCCTGGTCAGCACGCGCCAGGCCGGGGATGGGTATATCCGTACCAGTCACTTGGGAAGAACTGAACAAACTGCACGGCGGTAATCACTGGACAGTGCATACCGCCCATGAACGCCTGGATGCGGGAAATGAGCCCTGGAAAGATTATGCAGGCTCTGCCAGGTCAATAACAGCCAGTATGAAAAAACTGGGGTTTAAAGTTGTACGTAAATAATGTTCTCTTCTTCTGTCTCACTCACATTCAAAGCCATCCATGTCAACAACATCATTTAAAGCCGCTGCCCAAAGGAAGAAACAGATCTACAGCCTGCTGCACGAGGTATTTGGCATTACCAAATTTCGCAATGGCCAACAGGCTGTGATAGACAGCGTGCTGGAAGGACGGGATACGCTGGCGATCATGCCGACGGGAAGTGGAAAATCGCTTTGTTACCAAATCCCTGCGGCAATTTTGGGTGGTGTGACCATTGTCGTTTCGCCACTGATTTCACTGATGAAAGACCAGCTGGAAAAACTGACAGAGCTGGGCATGCATGCCAGCCAGCTCAACAGCACCCTTACTCATGCTGAAGAACAGAATGCGCTGGATGACATTGCTAACGGCAACAGCAAGATCATATTTTGCACCCCAGAGCGCCTGACGTCGCCAGATTTTTTACTGTTGCTGACAACGGTCAATATTGCCCTGGTAGTCATTGATGAAGCACATTGCATTTCGCAATGGGGCCATGATTTCCGTCCTGCCTATCTTGAACTGGCAGCCGCCATCCGCAGTCTGCACCGCCCTCCCATACTTGCACTGACGGCCACCGCAACGGAAGACATCATTGCAGATATGGAAAAACAACTGGGCATGATCAAACCCCATGTTATCAACACTGGCATCTACCGTAAAAACCTGCGGTATCGCGTCATCCAGACCACCAATGAAGAAGAAAAATTGGCGCTGGTGACGCGCATGATCAGGGAAAGCAAGGGCGCAGGCATCATCTATGGCACGACGGTCAAGGCAGTCAATACACTATATGAACACTTGCAACAGAGTGAAGAAAGTGTCGCCTGCTACCATGGAAAACTATCTGCCACTGAACGCAAACAAAACCAGGAATTATTCATGAGTGGTGCCTGCCGCCTGATGGTGGCGACCAATGCCTTTGGCATGGGCATAGATAAAAGCGATATACGCTTTGTCATACATTTGCAGGTACCTGCCTGCCTGGAAACTTATTATCAGGAATCAGGCCGTGCCGGTCGCGATGGCTTGCCGGCAGATTGCACCTTGCTTTATTTCCAGGACGATAAACGTGTACAGCAATTCTTCCTGACAAAAAACTATCCTGAGGCACACGAATTGCAAGCGCTTTCTCAGCACTTACAAGAAATGAGCGTACAAAAACCAAGTCTATCGTTTGCAGACATCAAGGGCATACTGAGCGATATGCCAGCAAGCAAATTGAAAATCAGCCTCAAGCTGCTCAAGGATGGTGGCGTGCTGCGGCAGGATCGTAAATTGAACTATTTGATTAAGCCGAGGCAGACTCAGCCGGAAATATTCTCTGAATTAAGTGCCACGTACCAGCAAAAGCAGGATGCCGCCCGCATCGCTTTGGAAAAAATGGTGTCCTATGCGCAAAGCGGATTTTGCCGCTGGAAATTATTGCTGGATTATTTTGACGATGATCATGACTTCAAACAATGCTGCCAGTGCGATAACTGCCTGTCTCCACCGACAGTCATGGCTGAAGACAATAGTACGCTGGAAATTCTCATTCCTCCTCTACATCCAGTTGAAGAACATAAAGAACTGATCTCCACTTTTGAAGTGGGATCACAGGTCAGGTTAAAAAAATTCGAGGTCGGCACTGTCATTGCAGTCGAAGGTGAGCAGGTCACGGTGGAATTTCCACAAAACCTGGTGAAAACCTTTTTGCGGGAATTCGTCATGCCAGCATGAACAAACTTCCAAACTGTAGATAGCGACTTTCTCCTACACCAGCAGGCGCTTGAAACTGACCGCATCTGTCTGGAGCAGGATTTATCATGCAAGATGAATATGATTGGAAAAACGATGAGTTCCAGATAAAAATCAAATTCACAAATCAAATCCGGTGCATGACGCATACAGAAAAAAGAGATAAGAAAGCTTATGATGCCACCAGCAGAAACAATTGAGACCACAGCAACGCTGGCAGACAATGATAACAAGGACTCCGTCCTGTCCAAGTTGGGGCCTGGCCTGATCACGGGCGCAGCTGACGATGACCCCAGCGGCATAGCCACGTATTCACAGGCTGGCGCGCAGTTCGGTTTCAACATGTTGTGGACAATATTGCTGACTTATCCGCTGATGTGCGGCATACAAATAGTCAGCGCACGCATAGGCAGGGTCAGCGGCCACGGGCTTGCCACCAATATCGCACGGCATTATCCAAAATGGTTGCTGTACTTCATTGTTGGCTCTTTGCTGGTCGCCAACTGCATCAATATCGGTGCCGATCTCGCGGCCATGGGTGAAGCGACGAAGTTGCTATTAGGTGGCCAGGCGAAATGGTATGCCATTGTTTTTGGCCTGATATCCATCGTGTTGCAGGTTTTTATCCCCTATCAGCATTATGTGCGGGTATTGAAATGGCTGACAATGGCCTTGCTGGCCTATGTGGCAACAGTATTCGTGGTACGCATCCCCTGGGGCCAGGTAGTAGCAAGCACTGTGATGCCGCATATTTCAATGAAAGCTGAATATCTGACGATGATCGTCGCTGTATTTGGTACCACCATCAGCCCTTACCTGTTTTTCTGGCAAGCCTCACAGGAGGTCGAGGAATTGCGCGCAAAGCCAGAAGAAACCGCATTATTGAAAGCACCCTTGCAGGCGATCAAAAGTTTAAAGCGTATCAATATTGATACCTTTATCGGCATGGGGTTTTCCAATATGGTGGCGTTTTTCATCATGCTGACTACTGCAGTGACTTTGCATATGCATGGGCAAACCGATATACAGTCCTCAGCACAGGCAGCGGCGGCATTGAAACCTATCGCAGGTGAATTTGCTTTCCTGTTATTCAGCCTCGGCATTATCGGCACAGGTTTGCTGGCTATTCCTGTGCTGGCTGGTTCTTCTGCCTACGCCATTGCAGGCAGTTTCAAATGGAAAAACAGTCTTGAGCATACTGCTACCCAAGCGAGGGAATTTTACGCGGTGATTGCGGTGTCAACTGTCATCGGTGTCATTCTCAGTCTCAGTAATGTTGATCCTATCAAGGCATTGTTTTGGAGTGCGGTGATCAACGGCGTCATCTCTGTGCCTGTCATGGTCGTCATGATGTTGATGGCAGCCAAGCCCGCCGTAATGGGGCAATTTGTTATTTCCCGCCGCTTGAAAATCCTGGGGTGGCTGGCTACAGCAATGATGGGCGCGGCAGTTGTTGCTATGGCATTCACCCTTTAAGTAGATTGCGTAGATTGAATGGATTTCATAGGTAAAATACCATTCAGGCAAGAATGAACAGGCGATCTCTTACAAGCACTGGCATCACTGTCTGATGGATAACAGGACCCAGGACATCTAAGCTGTAGCTAGCAAGTGGTATTTCAGGACAAATCCAAATAAGCTAAATGGAGCTCAAAATGATTATAGTTAAAAGCGTTGGAAAAGGCATTTTGCGAGCGACCGTCCGTCTGGAAACAGTAGAATATGGCAACGGTTGGACATTAGGCGTAGAGATCAATGGCATCATGGTGCATCACCCTGACAAGGATTTATACCAGACTGAGCAGGATGCGCTG
This sequence comes from Undibacterium sp. Tian12W, assembly GCF_049339405.1. Taxonomy (NCBI): domain Bacteria; kingdom Pseudomonadati; phylum Pseudomonadota; class Betaproteobacteria; order Burkholderiales; family Oxalobacteraceae; genus Undibacterium; species Undibacterium sp. Tian12W. Next base: position 92,361 of record NZ_JBMPPK010000010.1, on the reverse strand, counting down.
ATTGCTGGCGATGAAGTTGTCGATGCGATGGTGCCGACACTGCATTGATGATGAAAAAACAGCGTACTCCTCGAAAGAAATACGCTGTGAAAACCAGAACTTGTTCTGGGAGGGTGGAAATCTTCAGTGATCTTTATCTTTAGTTGCTTTTAGTCGGCTGCTGCAAGGCTAGCTTAGGATCGGTAGCCGATGGTGTTGTTAGCACCACCGGAGCAGAATTGCGAGCATCCCAGCCACCACCAATAGCCCGTATCAAACTCACTGCCGACCTGGCACGCGCACCATCCAGTTGAGCAGCGATGCGCTGTTGCTGCAATACCGTACGGTCCGCATCAATCACGTTCAGATAACTGACCGAGCCTTCGCGGTATTGCACATGCGAGAGTTTCGCTGCCCGCTCTGCCGCCTGCACAGCATTGTCTTGCGCCTGAGTCTGGTCACGCAAAATCCGCAAGTCAGCCAGGTTGTCTTCGACTTCCCTGAAGGCATTCAACACGGTCTGGCGGTAGTTGGCGACATCTTCTTCATACACTGCGCCTGCCCTGTCTACACTGGCCTGACGACGCCCACCATCAAACAGAGGCATGGACAACAAAGGCCCGAGCAGGAAGGTGCGGCTGCTCCAGTTCAGCAAATCACCCAGGCTGGCCGATGCATAACCAGCAGAGCCTGTGATATCCAGCCTGGGGAAGAAAGCTGAGCGTGCCACACCGATGCGGGCATTGGCGGCGGCCATGCTGCGTTCTGCTGCGGCAATATCTGGCCTGCGTTCCAGCAAGTCTGATGGCAAACCTGCCGGAATATTGAGAGCAATGCGTGACAAGGGCCTTGGAGAGAAATTGAATTCTGCCGGTGTCTTGCCCAGCAAGACGGCCAGTGCATGTTCTGCCACCGCACGGGTGCGTGCCAGGCCCAGCGATTCTGATTGCGCAGTTGCCAGTTCTGCCTTAGCACGTGCCAGATCAAGTTCGCTGATATCACCTTCATTAAAACGGGTTTGCACCAGCTTCAGGGTTTTTGAGCGCAGCTCTACCGTGGCGGCATATAAAGCCTGTTCTGCATCCAGTTCACGCAGCAAAAAGTAGGCTTGCGCCACATCGGCTTGCAAGGCCAGTTGCACGGACTGGAACAGGGCTTCAGTCTTTTGCGTATCTACCGTTGCCGCATCTATGCTGGAAGCGACGCGGCCAAATAGATCCAGTTCATACGATGCACCAAGCTGGGCATTGTAGGTCGTGGACGTCGGCATGCGGGTATTGTCAGGCAAACCCTGGGACGCAGGGGCAGCACGCCCACGGTTGGCACCCAGGCCCGCATTCACTTGCGGGAACAGACCCGCACGCGCATCCTGGCGCAAGGCGCGGGATTGCTTCAGACGGGCAGCAGCCGCTTTGAGGTTCTGGTTGGCCGCCATTGCCTGAACCTCCATCTCATTGAGACTGTCGTCTGCAAAGATTTTCCACCAGTCGCCACGGGCGACTTCTTCTGCAGGTTGCGCTTCTTTCCAGTTGCTCAAGTTGCTGCTTGCCTGCACTTCTTTATAGGCGGCGGGAGTTGTCACTTCTGCCTTCTGATAAGTCGGTGCGACTGAACAACCAGCCAGCACCAGCAATAACATCAACAGGGATGAAGCAGACTTCAGGGGTTTGATTGTATTCATCATCATGCCTCTCAAACTTTAACTACGCTATGTGCGTGGCCATGATCGTGCTCATGATCGTGACCATGTGCGACGGCAGGCGCTTCATGCACTACCGCAGAATGCAGCTTGCGGCCACCTGCAAGAGTACGCAGCAATACATAAAATACCGGTGTCAGGAACAAGCCAAACAGGGTCACACCCAGCATGCCAAAGAACACTGCCACACCCATCGCATGACGCATCTCAGAACCTGGGCCGCTGGAAATCACCAGTGGCACCACACCCATGATGAAGGCGATGGAAGTCATCAGGATAGGACGCAAACGCAAGCGACTGGCATCTATCGCGGCCTGCAAAGGTGTGCTGCCTTGCAGTTCAAGCTCCCGCGCAAATTCCACAATCAGAATCGCATTCTTGGCCGATAGCCCCACCAGTACCATCAGACCGATCTGGGTAAAGATATTGTTATCACCACCTGTCAGCCAGACGCCGGTCAAAGCCGCCAGCAAACTCATGGGCACGATCATGATGACAGCCAGTGGCAAGGTCAGGCTTTCATACTGCGCTGCCAATACCAGGAACACCAGCAAGACACTGATAGGGAAGACCCAGACACCGGCATTGCCAGCCAGAATTTGCTGGTAAGTCAGGTCCGTCCATTCAAACTTGATACCGGCTGGCAGGGTCTTTGCAGCAATACGTTCTGCCGCAGCCTGCGCCTGATTCGATGAATAACCGGGGGCCGGGCCACCATTGATATCTGCCGCGGTATAGCCGTTATAACGCACCACCATTTCAGGACCAAAGCTTGGTGTCACCTTGACCAGCGAAGACAGTGGCACCATTTCACCAGCCGTATTGCGGGTTTTCAATTGCAGGATATCTTCAGGCTTGGCACGGTAAGGCGCATCTGCCTGGGCACGTACCTGATATACGCGGCCAAAACGGTTGAAGTCATTCACATACAAAGAACCAAGATAAATCTGCATGGTGTCAAATACATCCGTCACCGGTACACCGAGTTGCTTGGCCTTGACGCGGTCAAGATTCACATCCAGTTGTGGCACATTGATCTGATAGCTGGAGAACATAGGGCCCAGTTCTGGCGCTGTTTTGGCAGCAGCAATAAAGGCCTGTGTGGCGGCATCCAGTTCTGCATAACCGAGCGCACCCTTGTCTTCGATCTGCATCTTGAAGCCGCCAACTGTACCGAGACCCATGACAGGAGGCGGCGGGAAGACGGCAATGAAAGCATCCTTGATGCCGAAATACTTCTGGTTCAGCTTGCCTGCAATCGCATTGGCAGAAAGCTCGGCACTGCGGCGTTCTTCAAACGGTTTCAGGGTCACAAAAACAATACCGGCGCTGGAGCTATTGGTAAAGCCGTTGATGGACAAACCAGGGAAGGCAACTGCACTTTCCACACCCGGTTCTTTCAGGGCGATGGCCGACATATCACGGATGACTTTTTCAGTCCTGTCCAGCGTTGCGCCATTAGGCAATTGCGTAAAGCTGATCAGGTATTGCTTGTCTTGCCCAGGTACAAAGCCACCCGGCACGATATAGGAAATACCCACGGCTGCCGCCAGCAATACCACATACACCACCATGCTGGATGCCTTGCGTGAGATCACGCCAGCGACACCTTTGGAATACTTTTCAGAACCGCGATTGAACATGCGGTTGAATGCATTGAAGAAGCGGCCAAACAGGCGGTTCATGACTTTGGTCAGCCAGTCAGGTTTTTCATCATGGCCTTTGAGCAAAATCGCAGCAAGTGCTGGTGACAGAGTCAGCGAGTTGAAGGCAGAGATCACAGTCGAAATCGCAATCGTCATCGCAAACTGTTTGTAGAATTGCCCGGTCAAGCCAGTCATGAAGGCCAATGGTACGAATACCGCAACCAGCGTCAAGGCGATAGCGATAATAGGGCCGCTGACTTCACGCATGGCGCGGTAAGTCGCTTCTTTCGGTGACAGGCCAGCCGAGATATTTCTCTCCACATTCTCCACCACCACAATCGCATCATCGACGACGATACCGATGGCGAGAACCATACCGAATAATGACAAGGCATTGATGGAATAGCCAAAACCCAGCATCAGTGAAAAAGTACCGACGATGGAGACTGGCACGGCCAGCAAAGGGATCAGCGAAGCACGCCAGGTTTGCAAAAACACGATGACCACCAGCACCACCAGCGCAATCGCTTCCAGCAAAGTCTCTACGACTGCATGGATGCTTGAACGCACGAATTGCGTAGGGTCATATACGATCTTGTATTGGACTGAGCTGGGGAAGTCTGCCGACAATTCTTTCATCGCTGCACGCACCTGGTCAGACACGTCCAGCGCATTCGCGCCAGGTGCCTGGAAGATAGGTATCGCTACTGCCGGTTTATTGTCGAGCAGCGAACGCAAGCCATATTCGGAAGCATCCAGCTCTATGCGCGCCACGTCCGCCAGGCGGGTAACTGCACCATCGGCAGAAGTCTTGAGTATGATCTCGGCAAATTCTGCTTCTGATTTCAAACGGCCCTGCGCATTTACATTGAATTGCAAAGGTGTGCCCGGCACATTTGGTGATGCGCCAATGACACCTGCCGCCACCTGTACGTTTTGTTCACGTATGGAGTTCACCACGTCAGACGCAGTCAGGCCACGCTGTGCGACTTTTTGCGGGTCCAGCCAGACGCGCATGGCGTAATTGCCCGAGCCAAACAAGCCCACCTCACCCACACCCTTGATACGTGCCAGCCTGTCTTTGACATTCAGCACTGCATAGTTGCGCAGGTAGGTCATGTCATAGCGGTTATCAGGTGAAATCAGATGCACGACCATGGTCAATGCAGGTGAACTCTTGATCGTCGTCACCCCCAGGCGTTGCACATCCGCAGGCAGGCGTGGCAAGGCTTGCGAGACACGGTTTTGCACCAGTTGCTGCGCCTTGTCAGGGTCTACACCGAGCTTGAAATTGACGGTCACCGTCAGGTTGCCGTCACTATTTGCCTGTGACTGCATGTACAGCATGTTTTCCACGCCGTTAATGGATTCTTCCAGAGGAGAAGCCACGGTTTCTGCAATCACCTTGGGGTTGGCACCGGGGTACTGCGCCCGCACCACGACAGAAGGTGGCACCACCTCGGGATATTCCGAGATAGGTAACTGGAACATGGCCAGCGCACCGGCCAGCAAGATAATTACCGACAGCACCCCGGCGAAGATGGGGCGGTCGATAAAGAATTTTGAGATATTCATGATATTTTTCTATCTGCTTTTATATTTGTGTACGCGATGATCAGGACTTGTTAGCAACAGTTTTTTCTGCAGCAGTACTGGTATCAGGCGTTGCCGGAACAGCCGCGACTTTACTCATAGGCACCATGTTTGGTGTAATGGCGTCCCCTGGTCGTGTACGTTGCAGGCCATTGACGACAATGCGTTCACCGACCTTGAGACCAGATTCCACAATCAGCATATCTTCCTGCCTGGTACCGAGGCGTACTTCGCGGTAAGCAGTGTGATTGTCCTTATCGACTGCCAGCACGAAGCGTTTGCTTTGATCAGTGCCCACGGCTTTTTCATCTATCATCAGGGCTGCATGCGGTGCACCGCCACCGAGGCGTACGCGGGCATACAGGCCAGGCAAGAGCAAACCATCCTGGTTTTCAAACACGGCACGTACACGTACAGTTCCTGAGGAAGTATCCACACGGTTGTCGATGGAAACCACCTTGCCCTGACGCGAATAACCGTCTTCATTGGCCAGACCCAGGAAGACTGGCACCTGGGTATTTTTCGCCTGTGCCGGGTTCACGTATTTCAAGAAACTTTGCTCATCCACGTCAAAGGATGCATACACTTGCGAAACGGATACCAGCGTACTCAAAGGCGGCGAACTGGCACCGACTGCAATGACGTTGCCTACAGTGACCTCGGCCCGCGAGATACGGCCAGCAACCGGTGCGGTGATCTGGGTATATTCAAGATTGAGTCTGGCTGTTTTCAATGCTGCCTGCGCTGCCAGCACATTGGCCGCTGCTTCACGCGATGCATTTTGTTTTTCTTCAAAGTCACGGCGGGCGATGGCGTTTTCACCGAGCAGTCTCTCACCGCGGGCCACGTCAGAACTGGTGTAGGCTGCGCGTGCTTCTGCTGCTGCCAGTTGCGCCTGGAAGCGTGCTACTTCAGCCGCATACGGGCGTGGGTCTATGGTGAACAGCAAATCACCCTTTTTGACCAGGCTGCCATCCTTGAAATGCACGGCAGTCAAGGTACCGCCAACCAGGGGGCGTATTTCTACCCTATCGACGGCTTCGAGTTTGCCAGAATAATTTTGCCAATCGACGATATTGCGGCTGACGACTTCAGCGACATCAACCGTCGTTGCTGGCGGCGCAGCCTTGGGGGCATCATTGGCTTCGACATTAATAGCACCTATGGTGCCAGCAGCGGCAATCAACAGGACAACGGCGGCGCTGATGGCTATGGATTTACGGCTAGGAGCTGTTGATATAGTGGAGCTGGTAGATTCAGACATGATATTCCTCGTGGATGTAGTATGTAAGTTACTGAGTTCTTGAGAGTCTTTTGTTTTGTCAGACATTTTGTTTTTCCTCCAGGGATACGAAAGCAGATGTGTTCAAATCATTGGGAACTGCAAGGCGGCGGCGTAAAAAATCCGCCACTTCCACCAGCACCGGCTGATGCTCAGGCAATGAGGCATGCTTGATCCCGGCAAAGCGGGCAACCTGCACAGGCACGCCTACCGTGATCAGGGCTGCTGCATATTTTTCTGCTTCCACGTGCAGGACATCATGTTCAGCAGTAGCGATAAAGGCGGGGGATAAACCACCCAGGCGGCTGGATTCCAGCGGCGCAGCGTACGGGTGCAGGCGCTGCAAGGAGCGCGGCAGGTACTGGCCATAGCAGTGCGCGCATTCTTGCGGGGTCAGGTCAGACTCCAGTTTTTTGGCGTCACCCAGGCGTGTCATGCTCGGGTCCAGCATCGGGCCTATCAGTGCCTGCGCCAGTATCGGTGGGGCATTACGGTCACGTGCTATCAGGGTCAGGCAAGTCGCCAGGTTGCCACCGGCATCATCACCTGCCACTGCCAGACGGCTGGCGTCAGCCCTGATGCTGGCAGCATTTTTTATTGCCCACAGCATGGCGGTGTAGGCATCTTCCGGCGCGGCCGGAAAAGGCTTGGCCGGGGCCAATGAATAACCCACGGACAAGACGATGACATTGCTGTTACGCGCAATGAAGCGTGCCGGAACATCGGCATCATTCAGGGAACCGCTGATGAAACCACCGCCGTGGAAATACAGCACTACCGGCAAAACTGCATTGCCATGAGGGCGATACAGACGCACAGGAATGACCCCAAGCTGGCCAGGGATAAGGAAATTATCTATCTGCAAAGATGGCTCAGCCGTCTTTGTGGTCTTCTTTCTTTTTTTATCAGAAGTACCGGGTTTAGTGAGGATTGTTGTTGTTTCGTCCATCATATTGTCGCCAATCGCGCCAGAGCTTAGTGAATGGACCGAATAGTAGGCGCGATGCGCTTCGGGATAAACGCCTATAATCCAACATGACTATTCCGCCAGGCCGACTAATCAAGCTTTGAATTAGGTTTATACTTCGTTCAGACGAATAGTCCTTGACTATGCCAACCAGTTATTCAGGAGTACCGCGATGGACCGTTTCCAGGCAATGCAAGTCTTCACCCGCGTGGTAGACAGCAATAGTTTTACCCGCGCCGCCGATAACCTCGGCTTGCCGCGTACCACTGTCACGACCATCATCCAGAATCTGGAAAGCCTGCTGCAGGTGCGCCTGCTGAACCGCACCACTCGCCGCCTGAGCCTTACACCAGACGGCGCGGCCTACTATGAACGCTGTGTGCGCATTTTGGCAGACGTGGACGAGACTGAATCCTCATTCCAGAATGTGGCGCGCGGCCCCAAGGGGCAACTTCGTATAGACGTGCCAACCTCGATAGGCAGGTTGATCCTGCTGCCGCAAGTCTGTGAATTTTATTCGCGCTACCCTGACATCAAACTGGTCATGGGCATGGGTGACCGCATGGTTGATATGGTGCAGGAGGCGGTCGATTGCGTCATACGGGTCGGCGAATTGCAGGATTCCAGCATGGTGGCTCGCCGCATAGGCACTTTCCAGAGCATTACTTGCGCTGCGCCAGATTATCTCGACACCCATGGTGAGCCACAAAGCATAGAAGACTTGCAGCACCACCAGGCTGTGCATTATTTTTCCAGCCGCACGGGCCGCAACCTTGACTGGGATTTTGTCGTCGATGGCAAGACCGTGGATGTCACGGTCAATGGCAAGATATCCGTCAATGATTCTGAAGCTTATATCGATTGTGCCGTCAAGGGTTTTGGCCTGATACAGGCACCACGCTTCATGCTGATGCCGCATCTGCAATCCGGCGCATTGCGCGAAGTATTGCCGCAATGGACACCCGCCCCCATGCCTATCTCGGTGGTCTATCTGGCCAACCGCCATCTGTCACCAAAAGTACGCGCCTTTGTCGATTGGGTGGCAGAACTGTTCCCGCGCTGCCCTTTGTTCAGTGGCCGCGATGCAGAATTGCTTAACGGTACGGGCGAATGTGCTTTCGCTGGCAAACCTGAGCAACGCCCAGCCTACAATACTTTGCGCTCAGTCATTGAGCAAAAGAATATTGCTGAAAGTGTGTTTTAAGTAGCTACCCTGCTTGCATGAGTTGATTTTAAGCAATAGCATTTTGGCAAAATTAAATTTACAACAAATAATGTATTTCAATTAAATCATTTCCCGTTTGCCCGCTAAAGTCGTTAATAATTCATTACTAGCGGGCGTGCGAGATGATAAGCAATATCAAAGCTGAAAGTTATTCCCTCAAGAGTTTTGACGCAAACGAAACTCCTTCCTCACCCACTCCATCGTCCGCTGATGCGTTGAACATGAACGTCTCGCACGCAGGCGGCAGGGACGCAGCAGGCAGCACAACCTACTCGCAGCGTAATCGTTACCTGTATGTACAGTTGCAGAACGATTTGAAAAAATCGGGGGCGCCAGAATTGCAACTGAACTTGCCCAAAGGCTCATTGACTGAATCCTGGAATAGCTATCTGAAGACGCAAACCACGGGCAGCCCGCTGAAAACTGCAGCATCAGAAAAAATAAGACCGCGCAGTACAGAATCCATCCAGGACTTGCTCAAGCGCCGCATGAAGGAAGAGCGCGTCAGCCTTGGCACACCTGCCCCCAGGTCTGTCAGTTCACCGCCGGCCTCGCTGCGCAGCAGTGTTAACAACTCCATGCAGAGCCAGTTGCTTTCTCGCCTGAACAGCAAGGATGAAACTGCGGTTGCTGGCACGCAAAAACCCCAGGCTGCGACAGGGCCAGTGATTGACCCGGTAACGGGTGCGATCAACCGTGAAAATCTGGCCAGGACAGTGCGCGCCCTGATACAGGAATTACCACCGGTACCAGCGAGCCCGCTGGATTTACGCGAAAAAAGAAGAGCAAAGATAGTTGAAGAATTACATGCCGTGCTGGCCCTGGCCACCAGCAAAAATGCCTTGCCTGAAGATGAACTCGGTTTAAAAATCCGGCAAAGTTTTTCACAGGCAGCCACTGATTCAAGAAAACTGGCACGCAATCTCGCCACCTCCATGTTCAAACGCCCGCTGTTTACACCTGAACCTGAACTGGCATTGACGTATAGCTGCATGGGCGCCCTGCTCACAGAATTAAAACGCATACACCTGACTGCCGCAGCGCCAGCAATTTTGGATAAATACGCCGCAGCTGAAGCAAAGAATATGGAGAGCGTGGCACCAGGCATAGATAAAGCCCGGCCCGGTGCCAGCCTGGTCGTATCAAAAAGCATAGGTGTCAAACATTCTTTTTTTGGCGTCGGTAGCCTGGGCGGCAGCCTGCAAAAAACCAATGTCCTTAGCGTGGATGAAGATGGAGATCACAATTATTGGGAAATGCTTGGCGGGCAAATAAAAGGCGGCTTTGTTGACAAGATACACGGCTGGGGATATGAAGCCAGTGGCAAAGTCAAAGCTGAATTTGGCACGACATTTTTTGAAACAGCGACGACTGCCGAGATGGCGAAGCTGATCGCAAACATGCATGCGAACCAATTGCTGAGCCAGAGGTCGGCTGGACAAGGTGCAGAAGCACTCGCAAAGGCAAAGGAAACCTATAACAAGATTGCTAAATTCGTCATCGGCAGGCGTTATGAAAGTGATGCGACTGAGCCCACTTATCTGAACGACGCCAAACTGGCCAAAGGTTATAACACCTCAAAACTGATGCATATTGCCAGTGCGGCTGACGGCATGCTGGGGCAAAAAAAGATCACTGACTTATTTGCTGCTGCCTATCCCAGCGCTGCCCAACTGACATATAAAGACCAGGGTACCGATGTTGCCAGCAAATTGCGCTCGCCCATCAATGCATCCATCCCTGATTCGGTCGGCTATGCCAACAATAAAACTTTAAGACCGGCAATCAAGAGTTTAACGGGAACTGTCGCCGCCGACATTGGCAAGAAACACAATGAAGGCAGCTGGGCGGCTGTTGGCGGCAAGGCAGCAGGTGAGCTGACAGTCAAAAATCTGGCCATGCATATCAAAACCGCCGAGCCAGCACATCGCCTGCTTGACCCTGCGCATTTGCACGATATGGCGCAGACCATGGAAGTGCATCAGCGGGTGGAGAAACTGAATAATCCACGCCTGCATTTATATCATTCATTGCGTACGGTCATGGAACAAGGGACTCCCGGCACCAGCGATGTCAGCAATATCAGCAACGTAAACAATAAACTGACGACAGAAGCCCAGCATTTTTACGGCAACAATGGCCAGATTCCTGCGCAATTCAAGAGCAGTATCAATGCACCTGATGTCAATAAATTATCCGGACTGACTTCCGCTTTTACTGAGCTGCATCATATCTATAGTAATTATCTGGAGAATGCCAATCTGGTGCTGGCCAAACCAGACCATTATCTGCCGCCTGAATTGAGAAATGATTTCCAGGCAAAGAGGGAGCATGCTTACCAGGCGATCAATGCCGAAATCTGGCAGGGGAAAAACCAGCAAGGCTTGCAAGCCGCCTTGAAAGACCCAGAGAAATTCGTGGCCGAAAGCTATGATGGCATTTCACTGGCGCTGGCTTCTGCAGGTACGCACCTGAGTTTGCTCAAGCGGGAAATCGCCAGGGAAGAGGCAGCTCATCCATCGGCAGATCCAGCAATCAGGGAACAGAAAATTGCCGCGATCAGGGCTGCGGATAAAGAGTACGCAAAGATACGTGAACTCATGGATACGACCTTGCTGCCTATCAAGCGGGAAACCTTGTCAGAACACATGCTGTTGAAAGAACGGGCACTCTGGCAAAGGCAGGATTACTCGGCAAAATTGTCGGGTTCTGGCGGCTCGAATTTCAATATAACCGATACCCTGCCAGCGCAGACCGGGCAGATTAAAGAAGACGGACAACATAACCCCAGTTTTTCGACTCAGGTAGGGAATATGTCTGTGTCTGTAGAAACAAAAGTACAAAATGCTTCTTCGCAGATCAACTCGGGGCGGCTGGGGCAATTCATGCTGCTGTCGATCAGTGCAAATGCTGGCCAGCCCATTACCGGCAAGCTGGCAGAAGAAGGCTTGCTGCTGGTGATGGAAAAATTCTATCCCGGTACGTCTGCCCGCGAGTTGCGCTCGATGACGGAAGAAGTTTGCCAGCAATTGCGCAGCATACAAGGGGTGGTGGCAGACCAGGGAGCTGGCGCCACAATCGAGTTGAAATTGCACCGGATGCCAGGGGTAGGCTCGAAAGCGCGGTTTGAAATGCAGCATATCCGTGCCATGGCCAATACGGATAGCGGCATGAGTGTTTCCGTTCCGTTGGTAGTGACAAAAGCCGGGGTCACATCTCTGTCACTCAGCAATAAAGATTCGACGACCTCGGTTGTCAGTGAAATTATTGGCCCTGACCTCAGCTATCTGATGATGCGCTCTTCTGCCATGAAAGAAATGCTGGATTTGGGCAAGAAAAATAATGCTTCACTGTCTGAGATGTTTGCTGCCAATCCGCAAATGAAGGGTCAGTATTTGGGTAACCCTGATCTGTTCATCAAATTGATCAACAAGCACTATGAATATCAATCCATCTCCAGGGCTGGATTTGATATTTCAACCATGCCCATGCCAAATGAATTCTTTTGGTATTTTGAGCAAGAACCCTATAAACGTGCCGCAAACATGGCAAACGAAGTGGCCCACTTTGCACCCGGCTCAACAAAGGATAATGGCGACCCATTCGCCAAGGCACCGGATACTTTGCTGAGCCAGATACGCAATATGCAGTTGCCCGATAGCATAGACTGGGAAAAAGAAAAAACAGTGATAGGCAAACTGTCTTCTGTTGAGCAGCGCCTGGCTTATTTTGAAAGCCCGAAGGGCCGCCAGGTTTTCGATCATTTCGTCAACATCATTGACGTCACCAAACAAGTCAACAGCGCAGCGATGATCCATGGCGAACACCGCAATGACGGATTCAGTATCAAAACCCCCAAGGCAGAGATAGCAAAAGATGTGGCCGATAGCATCAGGAATCTCGACAACAAGAAAAGCCTGTTTGGACAATTAAAATCTGGGATGGCCGATGTCATGCGGCCAGAAAGAAAGACCCTGCGCGAACTCAAACCCAATGAGCTTGAGATCATCTCCAAAAACATGACGCTCACTGACCGTGTCAGGGTTGAAGCATTCAAAGAAATAGCCAAACGATCTGCCCTGAGTAAATCTGCAGCGCAGGAGAAAAAAGCAGACACATCCACTCCACCACCGGCTACGTTCAATTCCAATGAAGCAGGCAAAAACATATCCAGCCTGCAAAAAAGTTTTATCAATGGCACACAGCCTGCCAAGACTGAAAAAAGCAGTAGCGAAGTCGCCAAATCGCCTTTCGATGCAAAAGGCGCATCAACGGCGGCGAAGAAAATTATAGAGATACAAGGAACTGCTTTTGGTGCTCAGGGAAATGAGACCAACAAACTGGTACAAGGTAGTATTTTACCTACGCCCAAAATTCAGGCAGGCTCATCATCCGACGGCAGGGCCGCGCAGGCAATCGCTGAAGAAACTGAGCGCATGACAAAGCTGATGCCAAAGGTAGAGAGCTGGATGAAAGCAAGGAACATAGGCATCGTACCCAACAATGGCGATGGCCTGAATTGCCTGATCATTTCCCTGTTACAGCACGCCACGAAAGATTATGGTTCGCAGCATACAGAAATGGCGGGCAAGTTGCGTACCGCAGTACAGAATAAATATCCTGAAGTAGGTAGCAAAATGCTGTATTCAGATGATGCACCATTCAAGTCGCTGGTGAATTTTATCAACAAGAAATTTAATGCCGACATGAATGTGCTGATCGTCCAGCCGGATGAAAACGGCAAGCCTGTCGTATTGCCCACCAACCGCACCGGAAACAATGATGTGGTCATCATACAAAAAGGGGCGCATTATGAAGCGGTGACCATGGCATCTGCTGCCACCCAGCAAAGCAAAGCGGATTTGCTCGACATTCCAGCCTTGCCCAGTTCCAGGCTGACGCAGATATCTGACAGGCTGGCAAACCCGAATGGCTTGTCACGCAAGATTTAAGGAAAAGCTGAGCTGCTTACAAATCACTGCCGCGCTGTGCGGCAGCGGGTAAGGTAAACCAGAACACGGTGCGGACACCAGCTTGTGATTCAAAACCTATGCTGCCGCCCATGGTTTCCACAAGGTTCTTGGTGATGTTCAAACCCAGGCCCGCGCCACCCAGGTTTTTTTCGCCATGCTCTTCTGCCTGGGCGAATTTGCCAAAAATACGCGGGCGGAATTCGTCAGGAATGCCTGCACCACGGTCTTCAACCTCTATCCTGAAAACCTCATCCTCAAGCTTGAGGCGGATTTCTACCTGTACATGCTCAGGTGAATATTTGGCCGCATTGGACAAGAGATTGGCAAACACCTGCATGATGCGCTCAGAGTCGCCCATGACCCAGGCCGACCTTGGATATTCGGTCAATGCAAAAGAAGTCTGGCGCTCCTGTGCATAGCCGGTATTTGCTTCTATCGCCTGCAAGGCCAGGGTGGTCAGATCGACACGCTGAATTTCAAAACGCATGTGACCAGAGCTGATTTTTTCCATGTCGAGGATATCGTTGACCAGGCCAGTCAGGCGCTTGCTGTTGTTATGGGCTATGCGCACCAGTTGCAAGGCCTTGGGAGTGAGCTCCATCAGCGTGCCAGATTCCAGCAAGCCCAGCGCACCCCGGATCGACGTGATGGGAGTACGCAATTCATGGCTGACCGTAGAAATGAAGGCCGCCTTCATATTATCTACTTGCTTGCGCTGGGTAATATCACGCGCAATCGTGGAAGCACCTATGACGTTTTGTTCACCATCATGTACTGGTGACATGGCAACAGAGAGCTGGATTTTTTCACCGTTCTTGCGCAGCCCTGTCACTTCAAAATGGCTGACCCGCTCTCCCTTGATGATGCTACCCAGATGTGCTGAACTGGCGATCACGTCATTATCTGCATACAGCAGCCTGGAAGAACGGTCCAGCACTTCTGCGGCCTGGTAGCCAAACAATTTCTCTGCTCCCTCATTCCAGCTGGTGATGATGCCATCCAGAGATTCGCCGATGATAGCGTCTTCCGAACTGTCTATGATGGCAGACAACTGGGACAGCTTTGCAGCCGCTTGCAACTGTTTTTCAAATTGTCTGACGATGACAGCACCAAAGATCAGCAGGATGATGATCAGCACGCCATTGCCTATGCCTTGCACTATGGCACTGGAGCGCCAGGCTTCCAGCACTTCTTCCCTGGACAGAGCAGCCACCGCTATCAGGGGGAATTGTTCAAGACGGCTATAACCGACTATCCGTTCTACACGATCCAGCTTGGAAGTTGTAGAAAATGTGCCGAATTTATTGACAGCAATCTGCTCGCGGAAAATGGGGCTGTTAATGTATTTTTTTCCCAGCGCACCGACTATCATGGGCCTGCGCAGGATCAGTGTGCCATCATCTGTCAGCATGGCGATAGAACCTTTTTTACCGAGGTTGATGCTGTTGAAATATTTGAGCAGGAAATCAACATCAATATGTGCCAGCACCATGCCGCCGTATTCACCATTCTTTTGATTGAGGCGATGCGACATCAGGAAAACCCAGCTGCCATCCTGTACCACTTTGGCGGATTTGCTGATATACCAGCCAGCGTCTGCATGTGTTTGGTGATACGCAAGATTATCGTGTTCGAGTTCACTGGCCAGGGTAAAACCGGCATTGCTTGATGCCATGACCTTGCCATCAGCGTTGATCACCGTCATGAGTTTTAACTGCGGCAGGTTATCCATCTCGCGCTTCAGGGTCAGCGTCAGTTTGTCACGCTGATGCAGATAGCCGGCATCCTGCTCCAGCCTGTCCAGGACAGAAATGATGGCAGCATCCACCGCCTTGAGCGTATCACCGGAATGCTGGGCCATGGCCTGCGCCAGATTGCCGGCGGCCACATCACCGGCACGCACGGCCATCTCATGGGTTTTCCACATTTGCCAGATGCTATTGCCAGTCAGGACCGTGCATACCAGCGCAATAAACACATACATGGCTAACTTGATGGAGGTGCGCTTCACTGGCATTAAGGTATTCACTCAAGATCAACGGGAAAGGATATCTGCCCTGCAGGCCAGTTCACTGGAACACGCCGCATCACAGTGACTGAGTTCCAGGACTGCATCATTGTAAGTTGTCTGTCATAAATAGGCGAATGAATCAGCAGCCTTGCGATGCAACTATATATCTTCCATGGCGACTGCTGGCTTCACCATTCAAGACAAGCAGATTCGCTGCTCAATTACCTGCCAATTACCTGTCACTTACCTCAGTATTAAATTTCCCTTGAGACAAGATAGTAATAAATTGTTACGTATTTCGACCTTGACAAATATTAATAATAAATTAACCTTGAATGATTGACATGCAAATAAAGTAATAAGCATATGTAATTAATTTCCTCGCCTGCAATCTCTCCCTTTTTGTGATTTTTGAGTGTTTGAGCCCGTTTCCAAACGGCTCGGGGTGGATTGTTGTCGCCGTCTTTTTTTGCATGTATGGATTTGCATCACATCAGGGATTTTGAACGTGTCATCTGGCTGTAACGGTGATGCGTGTTGTAGCTGCAAGGCAGGGGCCCGGCTTCTGTTTGTTGAATATTGTTGTCCAAAATTTTCTGGAACAGTAATCGGGTATCAGCAAAGCCCTAAGTCCGATAGTGTTTCAGTGCCAACCGAATGGAGAATTGTGATGGCGAAAGACAAGTATTTTGTAGAAGTATTGGCTGCTGATCCGGCGAATATTCCTGATGTGGTCTTGCTCAACGGCTTTGTGGGTAATTCTGCACTGGAAGGCTATACCCGGCTGTACCTGAATGCAGTCCTGAATGAATATTATGAAATCCCCAGCGAGGCAATCTTGCACACGGCAGCGGCATCTGCCAGCAGCAATAATCCACTGGAAACCGCCTATGTATGGATCAAGGCCGACGCCGAACTCATACGCAAAGGCAAGAGCGTGGCTGACACCAAGCTCAGTTTTTTCAACGGGCCCATACAAAGTGCCCAAGCTGCATCCGCAGCATCCGCCGCCAATGCAGCAGCCCAGGCAGCGGTGGCTGGCGGCCCTACCGGCGTATTGAACTGCACGCAGGCCCCGGCGCAATGCGGCAACACTGCATGGCCAGGTTGCCCTGACACCCCGAAATAATCTGACAGAAATTCCGACAAGAATTCAGACCGAAATACCCGAATTGGAATATTCGTGATGTGAAGGGCCCTTGCCTGACTGGCCTTTTTCTCATGCGAATGTGTGAAGAATGGCGCATGTCACTGCCCTGTTTTTTTTATCAGAGGCATGCATTGCTGCCATTAGTTTGTTGCTTTGTTTTTCCCTGGTTTTCTTTTTTGTTCATGAAATGCAGTACCACTCTTAGGAGAGTTTTGCCATGACTACTCAATTACCGATTTGTCACATCAACACATTGATTCCTCAATGCCTGCCTGTGACTATTCCGGCCGCATGTCATCATCTGACACAACCACCACAATGCCTGCCAAACACCTCGCCTGTCATCTGCCATGTGACGCAACCGCCACAGTGCTTCCCGCAGACTCTTGCTGGCCCAATTTGCCAGCATGTCACCAGCCCTGCGATATGCCACTTCACCCATAATCAACCTCAATGCGGCATACAATGTCAGGCTAATACACGCTTGCCTATCACTACGACCTTCGATCCGACCATATTCCAAACCCACACACCGGTACTACAAAATCAAACACCGGTACTCCATGGTGGCGTAGGTGGCGGCCTGGCCGCACCAGCGCAGGCACAAAACTTTGCAGGAGCAGCAGCACCTGCCCAGCAATTTGCAGCACAAGCCAATGTCGGCCCAACTGGCGTACAGCATTGCACAGCTGCCCCGCAATTTTGCGGCAACACAGCGTGGCAGCCTTGCCCGCCCATCGGCCCAACCGGTGTACAACATTGCACCGCTGCACCTCAGGTTTGCGGCAATACGGCATGGCAGGCTTGCCCGCCACAACAGGCGCAACATGCACAACAGGCGCATTTCCCTTTCCACCCCACCACAAACCCTACTGCCAATACCCATTGCTTCATTTGCCCACCATTTACCGTTGAGGCACAGCAGGCTGCACCTCAGCAAGCACAGGCAATGAATCCAACGAATGCGACGCATTGCTTCGTTTGCCCTCCACACACACTGGAAGCGCAACAGCAGGTTGGACCAACCGGCGTACAGCATTGCACAGCCGCACCACAATTTTGCGGCCATACCGCGTGGCATGGTTGCCAGCCACCACTGTCGGCACCACCACATTGCCCAACCGTTGCTGCCGCTGTTTGCCACACTGCTGCCACGGTTTGCACACAAACGGTAGCGCCTACGCATCTGCTCGGTTGCACTTGCCTGCCCATGACCGTGGGTCCGGTACATCCAACCAACCATATGCAAGTTTGTGGCAACACTTGCCTGCCAATGACGGTAGGGCCTGTTATTCCTACGAATAACATGCCAATTTGCGGCAACATCACTGCCCCTGGTTTTTGCTAAACAGGAAACAACAAGGTGCAAGGGAACTAAAGCAGTACAGAGCAGTTTGATCAGCCCTGGTAAAAACGGTCGGGATACTATCCCGACCGCGGGTTGACTCATTCTTAGTAAACCCCGGGTGCAATTTGCACCCGGGGTTTCGGCATACTGGCAAGCGTAAGGCTGCCGTAATACCAGGAGTAATCAGGAATGTTTTTGACCGCATCCAATATGGCCCACTATCTGCTGGCGCGAGGCACGGTTCCACCATGCGTGGTTGTCGATGGCGATTTCATGGTGGTAGAGGCAGGCCGCCGCAACCGCAATTACAAGATCATACGGCGCGATGGTTCAGGCTTGTTCGTCAAGCAGATCAAGGAAGTCGAACCCATGGCAATCTCGACCATGCAGCGCGAAGCCGCCTGCTACCGCATGGCGCAAAAAAATGGTTACGAAGCATTGGCAAGGCTGATGCCCGGCTTTGTCGATCATGATGCTGGCCGTCATTGCCTGACCATCAGCTTGTTACCCGGCGGTGAAAATCTGACGGAATTTCATGCCCGCAAAAAAACATTCCCAGCCGAGATAGGCAAGTTGCTCGGTGCTGCACTGGGGAGTTATCACCAGACCTTGCGCGGCAAGTCGTTGCGGACAGAAGACCTCAGCAATTTCCCACGCATGGCGCCCTGGATTTTAAGTTTTCATCTGAACAGTGTGCAGGCTGGCTCCACCCTTAGTGGTGGCGTGCAGCAATTGGGCGCACTGATCAGGCAATACCCTGACCTGCAGCAAAACCTGGCACGGCTGGCACAAGGCTGGCGCTATGACAGCATTATTCACGGTGACATGAAGTGGGATAACTGCGTAGTCTATCCTGGCCCCAATGGCGAGATGACTTTCCGCATCATCGACTGGGAACTGGTTGATTATGGCGATGCCAGTTGGGATATAGGGGCAGTGCTGCAAGCCTATCTGACTTCGTGGATATATTCCATGCCGCTGTATCAGGAATTTGACCCTGCCAGCTTTGTCGATAAGGCTGTCTTTCCGCTGGAGGGTATGTACCCGTCCATCCACGCTTTCTGGCGCAGCTATGTACAGACGGCAGGCATCGACAAATCGCAGGCCTACCCTTACCTGCTGCGCTGTATAGAATACGGTGCTGCACGCATGGTGCAGACTGCGTTTGAATCCCTGTATTACTCGCCCGTCATGACCAATCATGCAGCGACCTTATTACAGGTAAGCCAGAATATTTTGCGCGATTCACGGCAGGCAGCATCTGCCCTGTACGGGTTTAGCGGGGAGTTGTCATCATGAGTGACGCATCTACAAACAATGCATCCATGCGCGAAGAATTAAATGGCATCTATGCTGCCTTGCAAATCCACAATCAGCAGAGCTATGCACTGGGCAGCAATACCCCCATCCCGGTTACATCCACAGGTGCACAAACCAGCCCTGCCCAGGCATTGATCACCGCCATCAATAACAGCCTGTATGGCATGTACTATGTGCGTGACGCTGCGGGCGAAGCTGCGCTGCCATCACAAAACCTGGTAGCAAATTTGAGCCAGGCCAACCAGACCTCAGACCGCTGGGACCCCGGCTGGAAAATTTATCAGCAAAGTCCCGATGGCCGCGTCATGATACAAAAAGGTGAACGCAGCCGCACCGCAATGGCGGGCGAATATGCGGCCAACAAATGGCCGGGCATGCCAGCGCAGGCCGGTGAGCTGGTGAACTTGCGTGTGTATCCCGGCACTGCCGATATGCAGCAGGGGTTTTACTATGCGTTTGGCAGCAACCTGTCTGACCAGTTTGACGATTATGAACTGATACGTTTTTACTTCAATGTACCAGCGCATGCCGCAGCAGAATTACTCTACGGTCTTACTGCGCAGTTGAACCGTTATGCCCTGCCCTTCCGTTATAAAACCCTGGTTGATGCCAGCGCCTATCGCCGCGCTGATGCCGCTGTGCTATATATCGCCAAGCGCCACTACGCCATGGTCGCAGCGCTGATGCAGGATTTGCATGCCAGCCTGGGCAGCAAGCTGCGTGTAGCCACACCAATGTTCTGTAAAACCCTGATGAGCGGCATAGGTGTGGCAGAAGAACCCGGTACCGGTGAGAGCTTTGGCATGCACAGGTGCAGGCTGGTGGCAGAAGGCATGGTCGATGCCTGGCTGGCAGGCTCACAAAGCGTGAACGCACGTGCAGATGCCGTGCAAAAACGCTTTGCAGCAAGTGGCATAGACATGCGCACCCCTTACCTGAACCGCAATTCAGTCAACCTGTTTGAAACACCCGTATTTAACGGAGGCTTGCTGTTATGAATGCACCTATCAATGTACCTATGACTACGCCTGTAACTGCGCCTATGAATGCACCTATGACTGCACCCATCAATGCAGTCATCAATCCTTACAAAGAAGTTTATCTCGACGTTGCCGATCGCATAGGTCGCAATTTATGCCGCGATGCGGTCTGGGATGGGGCGCGCTGCAACTGGCTGGGCTGGTCCATGGAAGCCGTGAATCAAAACTGGGTACCAGCTTACCGCTCTTTTGCCGGTGACCTGTATGGTGGTACCAGTGGTATTGCCCTATTCCTCGCTGAACTGCATCAGTTCAGCGGCGACAAACAACAAAAACGCATACTCGAAGGCGCATTGAACCAGGCATTGTCGCTGTCTGACAAGATGCAAGGGCCAGCCCGTAGCGGTTTTTACGCAGGCAGCAGCGGCTTTGCCTATGTGCTGGTACGTATCGGTACATTATTGAAAAATGAAACCCTGATCGCCCGTGGTCTGCGTGAAATGGCCAGCCTCAAAGAGCAGGTGCCGGATGCGATGTTCATCGATGTCATCGGTGGCAGTGCCGGTGCCATACCGGCGATGTTGAAACTCGGCCTCGAACACCAGCGCCCCGACTTCATCACCATGGCGCAAAGCCATGGTGATTATTTGCTTGAGCACGCCAGCAAAAGCGACGCTGGCTGGTCATGGGAAACCATGCATGTGCCCGGACAAAAACACCTGACCGGGCATTCGCATGGCGTGGCAGGCATCGTCACCGCCTTGCTGGAACTGTATCGAGCCACAGGAGAAAAACGCTATATGGACGGTGCCAACGAAGGCCTGCGTTATGAACGCAGCCTGTTCAGCGCCCAGCATAATAACTGGCCAGACTTGCGCATCATGGATGCCAGCCAGACAGATGCACCGCCGGTGTATAACATGGCCTGGTGCCATGGCGCGCCAGGCATAGGTTTATCGCGCCTGCGCAATGTCGCCCTGATGCCGGATGATGCCATGCTCATGCAGGAATTGAACGCGGCCATACAAACCACCGCGAGTTCACTGATGCCCGCCTGGGTGCATGGCATAGGTAATTTTTCGTTATGCCATGGTGCCTGCGGCAATGCTGAATTGATGATCATGGCCGGGCAATATCTGAAACGCCCTGACCTGACCCAGATCGCAGAAAAAATCGGTCAGGAAGGCTGGCAGCATTACGGCCAGTCCGACATGCCCTGGCCCTGCGGCGTGGCGGGTACGGGTGAGACACCTAACCTGATGCTGGGGACGGCGGGGATAGGGCACTTTTATTTGCGTCTGTATAAGCCTGAAGCTGTGCCTTCGGTGTTGATTGTGACACCGCCGGATAAGGCGGGGAGTTGATTGAAATTTTGTAGGTTGGGCTACGCTTCATCAGCCCAACACTTGGCCTCAACATACGTATACCTTATTTAAACGCCGAGTGTTGGGCTGGTAAACCGCAGCCCAACCTACAAGTTCAACCCAACCTACAAACTATTAAAACAAGCGATTGTAGTAAGCCACTTGCGCTTTCAAACGCGCGATTTCAGCCTGATCACCACGTGTCACTGCATCTTGTATCGCCACACCATACAAGGCTTGCGGCGGCAAGCCCTTGGCTTTCATGGCTGTTTCCAGCGACGGCAAGAGGCGTTCTATTTCTGATGCGGCTGCCAGATAGTCCAGTGCCTGATCGCGGACGGTGGACATTTTTTTGACATCGCCACTGGCGATGGCTTCATGCATGGGGACGGCATACAAGGCGGCCAAGGGTGCTGCGTGTGTTGGGGAAACCATATCTACTCCTTCGAGAAATCCTGGCATCAATATAAAGCCAGGCGGATTAAGGAAAATATTTATCAATACAAAATTTCCCCCGGCAAACCCCAAAAAATTTGGAGGCCGGGCTTTGATCGTCACACTGTGCTGGTCAGCACATGCAGGCGATCGAGTACGCTCTTGAGTTCTGTCATGACGGCTTGCCGTCTGGCTTCTTCAATGGCATATTTTTGTGCGGCGGCAGCGACATCGGCATGGCAGTGCGGGCACTCGGTTTCATCCTGCCAGATGTATTCATGACAGCTGCGGCACAATCCCAGTTCAGGCAAGGGATTGCTGCTGGTGCGTTCTGCCACGCGTGGTGCTGGCGCAGGTTCCTCGGGTAGAATTTGCCTGCCGGGAATTGCTTCTTCATACAGTTCAAACCGGCCTATGGCAAAAGGCTTGTCAGGCGCTGGTGCCACCTTGCGAATTTTTTCATGTATGCCACGTTTTTCCAGCTTCAGTGCACGGTAGTGGCAATAGGGATTATTGCCGGGCTTGCCGAACAGGGAATCTGAAGTCCAGGTGCAGCCACCACGGCAAACATCGGCGTAGTAGCAAGTGCGGCAATGGCCCCACAGTGAATCGATATTGCGCATGCGGCCAAAGTGCAGGGCCTCAGACGTGTTCCACAACTCTGCCACGGCAGTGTCACGGACATTGCCACCACCATAGGTTTCTGTTGCCAGAGATGGGCACCCCTTTATCGTGCCGTCCGCCTCAAGACCGATGACATTCTGGCCAGCAGCGCAACCTGTCCAGTGCAGGGTTTCATCACCGAGGCCACGCCAGTGATGCTCGAAGGGGCCGAAGTAACCGAGGTTGTTGCCAAAGGTCAGCAACAGGCCACGTTGCTGGCCTTCATGATAAAGCCGGTTCAACAGTGGCATGAGTTCCAGCACGCGGTGTGGCTGCAGCAACAGGTGGTCATTTTCTACCGCATTGCCCATGGCAACAGTGATCTGCAATTGCCAGTGAGTGGCACCTGCTTCGATGATGCGGTTGAACAGCGGTTCCAGTTGGTCTATGGTTTCTGCACCGATCTGGGTATTACAGCTGACACCCAGGCCCAGGGATTTGGCAGTTTCCATGGCACGCAGAGCATCATTCCAGGAACCTACGACACCGCGCACCCTGTCGTGATAATCCTTCATGCCATCAATGGACACGCCTATGCCAAACAAACCTGCCTGCTTGCCAGCTTCCAGCCTGGCGGTATTGAGATTGCGGGCGCCGGTTTGCATGCCTACGCGTATGCCGTGGCCAGCGATACGTTCCACCATTTGCAGCCAGTCCTTACGCAAGAAGGCTTCGCCACCTATGAGGGTGATTTCACGCGTGCCCAGAGCGGCCAGTTGATCGATCACGGAGAAGGCTTCTTCGGTGGAGAGTTCACCTACCCTGCGCTTGCCTGCGCGAGAACCGCAGTGGCTGCATTTGAGATTGCAGGCAAGGGTAATTTCCCACACCACATGCACAGGCGTATGGCCGTTGAGGTCGGACAGCGTACGCGCCCTGGCGGGTTGGGATGCTTGAGAAGATTGAGATACCTGAGTTTGTTCCATACTTGGCTCCGGTGGCAAATGCCAGCAAGCTGGCATCCGGGATCATGCGGCTGTACTTATTTGCTGGCGTTGAGTTGTGCCAGCAGGCTTTGAGCGAGTTCTTTCAGGCGATCAACTTCGGCCTGATCACCGCGCGCCTGCGCATCCTGTATCGCGACGCCATAAGGTGTGACAGGGTGAAAAGCGGCGGCAGAGTTGCTGACACCACCGAGCAGATTGCCATAGGAGGCAAGTTCAGATTTGATGCGGGCGATTTCAACCTGATCGCCACGGGCGACGGCGTCTTGTATGGTAACGGCATACAGGGGACGGATAATACCGCCCTTGCTTTTGATCGCGCTTTCCAGTTCAGGCAACAGACGGGCCACATCGGCGGCAGCCGCCAGGTGACTGAAAGCGGCATCACGCGCTGCGCTCATTTTTGCTGCGTCGCCACTGGCAATTGCATCGCTCATTGCGACTG
The DNA here is from genome assembly GCF_049339405.1 of Undibacterium sp. Tian12W. Classification (NCBI taxonomy): domain Bacteria; kingdom Pseudomonadati; phylum Pseudomonadota; class Betaproteobacteria; order Burkholderiales; family Oxalobacteraceae; genus Undibacterium; species Undibacterium sp. Tian12W. Next base: position 68,337 of record NZ_JBMPPK010000010.1, on the reverse strand, counting down.
CATACAGGGGGATGAAACCGCCATAAGATTCTTTACTGGTAGTCATAAAATTACTCCTTTAAGTGAGTACGGGTTATGAAACTGGGGTGGGTATCTATGAAATTCTGGAAACCTGCCTGCTATCAATATGGCAAGCTTACTTAGTATATTTTCAATTATCTAAAAGTCAATGTCATTATTCTTTTTTTAATTAAATTAAACAGATAAAGAAATCATCAAAGCCGATGCTTTACACTTAGCAACCCTGCCAAACACCAAACCAGAACATGAATGCGAATAAAGTCAGCGGTACCGAAGGCTATGCAGAGATGGCGGATTACCTGGTGCAGCAATGGCAGGAAATTTCCTTCAAAGAACATCACGCTGCCGTCTTGCACCTGCTGCCGGTAACACCTGGCCGTGTACTTGATATTGGTTCTGGCATAGGCAGTGATGCAGCGGCCTTTGCAGCAATGGGGCATCGTGTTGTCGCCGTAGAACCGGTCAGTGAATTACGCCTGCCGGGCATTGCGCTGCATGACTCAACTCTGATCACCTGGCTGGATGACAGCCTGCCCGATCTGGCTGTACTCAACTCCAGAAAAGAAACTTTTGACCTCATCATGCTGAGTGCCGTGTGGATGCACCTGGACAAAGCTCAACGCCAGCGCGCCATGCCAAGGCTGGCAAGCTTGATGAATGCATCAGGAACGATGATCTTGTCGCTGCGCCACGGCCCTGTGCCTGCCGGGCGACGGATGTTTGATGTCAGCGCGGCAGAGACCATAGAACTGGCCGCGCTGCAAAACCTGGAACCCATTTTGCATGCAGAGGCAGCGTCAATACAAAAACTGAACCAGCAAAGCGGGGTGACATGGACACGGCTGGCTTTCAGACGTGCCACATCGTCAAGCGATAAACATAGAAAGGTGTAAGCACACATATCATATTGACCACAATTGCCTTTTGTGAAACACTGACCTGCATTGAACTCATTTAGGCTCATTTTTAGGCTCATTTTTAGGCTCATTTTTAGGCTCATTTTTAGGCTCATTTTCAGGCTCATTACATGGCAAACCCGCTACCCATCCTTGTGCCGCAACTCATGATGCAGCAGCGATGCGCATCCAGCATTGTCTTGCGCGGCCTGAATAATCCACGCGGCATCAAACTCAAACAAGATGGCAGCCTGTTGCTGGTGGAAGCAGGCAGTGGTGATGCTGCACAGCCTTTCTCAGGACGGCTACTGCAATTCAAACAAAATGCTGATGGCGGGTATGCAAGGTGCGAGGTACTTGCTGATGGCTTTCGCTCCATGAATATGCAGGCACGCATGTGCCGGGATGAAATATTCGGACTTGCCGATATCGCGTACGGTGATGGCCGCTGGTTGTTGAGCCAGACAGATTATGTTGCTGGTTCACGTATTCTTGATTTGACTAGCTTGCCGCCTCAGCCACTGATACATAGCAGTGGCAATTTAAATGCGCTTTGTTATCACCCACAAAGACAAAGCTGGCTGACGGTCAAGCCAGATACCAACCAGGCGATAGAATTCATTGATGGCCAGCCGGAAACAGTGGTCGGTGTGCTGGCAGATTTATCGAGTGGTCAACACGCCGTACCAGTGACGATTATCCTTGATCAACATTCAAAAGCGGGGAGTGGCGATCAGCCAGTATTGATTTCCCTGTTCTCTGGCGAGTTGCAAGGCGATGCCGACAAGATGGGCATCAACTTTGAAAAAGGCGTAAGCCAGATCGTCAGGCTCGATCTTGCTACGGGTGAAGTCAGCACAGTCATAGCAGGCCTGACGCTGGCCACCGGCATGGCATACACTGAACAAGGGCAATTGCTGGTGCTGGAATTATGCGAAGATTTTTTAGAACCCATGCCTGCAAATGAAATACCACAAACCGCCTGGCATGGTGGCTTCAAGCGCTATTCCGGTCGCCTGCTTCGCTTTGATCTGGACAAGCGCACGGTAACTTGCCTTGCCAGACATCTGGATACACCATCGAATTTATGCGTGGCAGGCAATACGGTCTTCATCAGCGAAGGCATGGGCCTGCCTGGTCGCCCCATCGCCAATGCGGATGGAGAAACCGAGGCGCTGGAAGGCTATGTGCGAAAACTGATATTGCTCGAAAACTAGATCGCCTGTAAACGCGCAGTCAGTTCAGCCAGTTTGGCAGGGAAAGGCGCCTGTGCCACCCACTCTGCCGGATCACCTTCTTTTTGCCAGGCGAAACCAACCACGGCCATGACATCGCCCGCTTTGCTGAGCAGGGGAATCGCGATTGCCGCCTGCGCGCCAACTGCCTTGGCACCGGGTCGTATATTGCCGCTTTTATCGTCTTGCAGATTGCAGGTTTGCACAGGTGTCTTGCTTAGTTGTGCCGCACCTGCCATGCCCTTGCCATGACTGACATGGGCAACGATGGCGAGCACAGGTTCAGGTATGCGCAAGGCGGCACTCAGGTATAAATCTTCACCGCGCTGTACATGGATAGTGCCTGCGGCAGCATCGAGATTGGCGATGCTGTCTTCCAGCCATTGCTGATGCTCTGTGTTTTTTTCAAACATATTCATTCTCCTCAGTTTATGAGTATTGCTATCAGTGTGAGTCTTGCAGCAGCTCTTGCCAGCTCTGGTCTTTTGCTGCGGTGATCAGATTCTGTTGTTGGCACAGTGTGCGAATCTTGCTGTCATGGGCAGGCAGACTTTTGGCGATCGCCAGCTTTTCTGCCATGCTGCCTTGTTCAAGTGTGCGCAATAATTCTGGTTCGCCAAGCAATGCCAGTTGTGGTGTCACGCAGCGCCATAATTCGGGACTGATGGCCCGCCCCGCTGCCCAGCGTTCATGGGCGAGATCAATCAGGATAGCAGCGAGGGCAGGATTATTCCTTTGCTCCAGGCCTTGCACTGGCCATAGCGGGCTGTCGAGAAAAAAACATTTGACGACCATCTGGTTCCACGCTGCCTCATCAAACGACAGCATGGGGTAAGGGTTACGGTGCGCCATCGCTTCAAAAATGGGACGCATGCTGGAGCGTATCGCTTCGCGGGCGCGGTGTTCTATCGCCACCGCTGCGGGATACAAGGGAAAGCCGGAATACAAAGCGATCAGCTCATTGATCTCTGCACTGTCAGCGATGCTGTCGAGCTGCCTAGCGAATTGCGCTTCATCTCCGGCATAGCTGGCGAGCAGGAAAGCCACCCTGGCTGCGATATCGACGCTCCAGGCCGAGGGGTCAAAACCAGGGCGCAATGCGTGCGCTGCGGCCAGTTCCTCTACAGTCAAATTCAAATCCTGTTTGCCAAGTTTGCGCGAAGCCATGCCCATGGCGCGATACACATCACGCTCCTGTTTCGCAGTGCTGATTTGCTGGCATTGCAGGCGGAACCATAGCAAGGCTTCTGGCGTGCTGCGTGCGGCTATCCAGATATCGAGTTGTGACAATGCTGCAGCAGTTGGCGTCAGTGCCTGCATTTCTTCTAAAGATGGATGTCTCATGATTGCCGCCTTCAAATGATGGATCAGGTTCCGGGAATGACACGCTGCAAAACCCTGGTCAGGACAAAGGCGCAAAGGCAAAACGCGACGGCCGCAACACCACCACCGGCGATGGCAATCACCAGTGCATCCAGCAAGGATGTTGCAGCAATCAATTGCGCCACGGCCTTTGGTACCGAACCTGCAATATGGCGGGTAATCAACAGACGCACAGCGATGACGTCTGCAACGATCAGAGCCAGCAGCATCAGCAAGGCCAGCCCGCCATCGGCCCAACTGGTGACAGAACGGCTGCCATACAAAAGCACGGGCAAGGCCAGTATCAGTAAGGGCCACAGGCTGCCAAGACGGTTCAAGCTCTCTTGTTTTGCAGCATAGGTCAGACCCACCACATGCGCCCAGATAGCCAGTGCTGCCAGCACTACCGTGGTATTGAGCAATACAGTGCTGGTCGGAGGCTGCTCGTTTGTAGTATTAAGCTCTACCATCATGACACTGGCAGCGGCAACAAAATACACCAGGGCGCGACACAGGCCCATGATCAGCGGGCTCAGTGGATTACCCTTGTGCCAGACGTTGTACAGCAGGATGGTCGCGGCCAGTGCACAGCCACAGACGATAGCCCAGTTGCCGTAATAGCTAAGTATGGCAATGCCCGCTACTTGCAGGACAAAGCCTATGGCAAACACAGCCCTCGCGCTGATCTGGCCAGAAGGAATCGGTCGCCCCGGTCTTTCGCGGGCATCAATTTCACGGTCAAAGGCATCATTCAAGTACATGCCCGCACAATAAAAAGCCGATATCGCCAGCATGACCAGCAGCATATGCATGAGGGATAAAGGACGACCAGTAATGCTGCCAGCAACGATGGCACCCGCCAGCACATTGGTCCATACCGTAGGCAGGTTGGATACCCGGCCCAGCCGCAGATAAATACTCATGCGGCTGTTATTCATGACTAAAGTATTCATGTCAGCAGTTCTTTCATGATAAAACTGAGCTCGCGCGCAATAGCGTGGGCCTTGGATTCAGTCTTCAAATGCGCAGGCAAGACATCCCAGGTATAAGTCTCGACTTCCAGATGCCCCGAAAAACCTTGCTTGCGCAAAGCCCGCAAAGTCGCCAGCAAATCTGCACGGGTTGATCCCAGTGTTGAAGCTTGCTGTTGCTCACTATCCCAGAAGATAGGCACATGGCAATGTACACGCCATTCACCGTCTGCATGGCCAGCCTGGTATGAGGCGAGCGCAGCAGGCAGGTCGGTATAACGCTGCAACTCATCTTGATTCTGGATCACGACCTGATGCAGATAAACACCGTCATCAAAACGCCGCAATTCACTCAACAAATTTGCATGCATGACAGGAATGCGCAAGGCGCAAGATAACTGTATCTTGGGTATGCGTATGCCGAGCGCGGTCAGGGTCTGCATGGCATGGACGGGGTCTTCAAATTCGACAGCAGCATGGCAGACGTCATAGCACACACCCAGATGACGGCGCATCAGGCGCTCAGCCTGCGCTTCTGTGCAGGCGAGCAATGCAGCCAGCTTGCTAATGCTGTCTTTTGCCCATAGCTGGCCACAGAAAAAAGCCGTGGTCTCGCTCATGGTTTCCAGAAAACAGCAGGGCTCTGGTTCCAGTGCCAAGGCTATGCATTTTTCTGTCTTTTGTTCGATCTGGGCCAGCATGGCAACTGCCTGTATGAGCTGCTCAACAATCTGCTGTTGTGCATCAGCAGTTTGTGTTTCAGATTTGTAGGCACCAGGAACGGTGGAAATACTGCCTTCCATATCGTCAGGCAGGAGCTTGCTTAAAATCGTGGCGCATTGCCTGGTGTAGCGCAAACGTTCAGCATCGCGCCAGTCTGGAAGATAGACTTGCTCCTTGACCCTGACGGTGTGAAAAGGCCCGTAAGGAAAAGCATTGATGGTGAATACATAGGCACCCAGGTTCTGCAATTGCGCCTTGAATTGCTGCAAGACTGCAGGCTGGGCCAGACTGTCGGCAGCAATCGCCGACAACCTCAGACCTATGCCGAAGGGCTGGCCTTCAAGCAGCTCCAGTTTTTTCCTGAGTATGGGGATAGTTTCATTGAGACTGGCGCTGATTTCTTCCCAGCTTTCACCCGCATGGATATTCGTGCAGTAAGTCAGGTGCACGTTTTGCGGTGGCAGGGATATCAGCATATCAGCCTCAGCCTGCGATGGTGATGGATGCTGCGGTTGATATTGCGGGTGATATTGTTAGCTGTGCGCTTGCCTGCAGGCTTTGCAACCAGCCTATTGCTGCACGCACCAGTCCGGCATCCATCTCATGTACTTCTACTCCACTGCCTATCGCCGCCAGCAAGGTGATGGTTAATTCTCCGCCCAGGTGTTCACGGAATTCTCGCAAACCCTGCAGCACCAGTAATTCGTCTTGCGTATTCTGTGCGAGTAATTGTGGATGCCACAAGTCAAAACCCAGTTGTGTCAACAAGCGGTGGATGCGCGCATCTTCTCCTGCTGGCAATAAACCGGCGAGGCAGGAATAACGGGCATCAAGCGCCAGGCCTATCGCCACCGCCTCGCCATGAGACAGCGCATGTGCAGTCAGGCGTTCTAGTTTGTGGGCGACCCAGTGGCCATAATCAAGAGGTCGGGCGGAACCGCTTTCAAACGGATCACCACCATGCGCGATCTGGTGCATGTGCAGGCTGGCTGAACGGGCGATGACGCTGTTCAGGATTGCGCTGTCAAATGCGGCCAGCGCGGGCAACTGTTTTTCCATCATGAGGAAGAAAGCATGGTCACGTATCAGGGCCACCTTGACAGCCTCTGCCAGCCCTGCCCGTTTTTCACGCACAGGCAGGATATCGATGAAAGCCGCATCATTGATGACGGCCCAGGGCGGTGCGAACGTGCCGATGAGATTTTTCTGGCCTTGCCAGTTGACGGCGTTCTTGACACCAACCCCGCTGTCATCTTGCGCCAGCACCGTAGTCGGGAAGCGTATATGACGCACCCCGCGGTGGAAAATCGCAGACGCATAACCGACTGCATCGAGCACTGCACCGCCACCTATGGCGATAGCATAGGAATGCCGGTCTATCGCCCGCTCTGACAATGCCTGCAACAGTGTTTCTACGAGGGTGGGATCATTCTTGCAGGCTTCGCCACCGGGCATCATGAAGATGTCAGCGATCAATTCCATCGCTTCATGATGGAAGTTGATATAAGTCAGTATCTGTTCGGCGAGACCAGGCATGGCCCTGGCCACACCTTCATCGAGAAAAATGGCGAGGCGGTGGCGGCGTTGCGGTTCGCGCAAAGTCACAACCGCACGAAAATCAGGATTGGCAATATCAAAGGCATCGCGGGTGGATACCACAGGGAAAGAATAATCGACACGCACATGTTGCTGTTGCCAGGCACCGCGCAAGGCAGATGGTGCCGTCACATCAAGATCGGGCAGCCTGTTGAGTTCAGCCAATTTCACGAGAAGTCCTTTTCATGGATATCCACATCCAGTTCACCATCATGCTGTAATTGATTATAAAACTGATATGCATTTGTTTGCAAATTTATCAATCCCTCCAGACAACATCGACAACATTGGCAACATCAGCAACACTGCCTGGAGGAAACACAAGGGTTCATTCAATCAGGGAAAGGCAGCTGGAAGCTTGGCCCTGCCGTTGTGCCATCACTCAAACCTGAAGGCGTCTCCATCAATTGCTGCGCAGCCAGGCCAAGCGAGAACATCAGGCCAACTGCCTGGCCCAGTTTTTCTGGCTCACCATTGAAGGCAATATGCAAGCCATTCAGCAGCGCCTGATAAGTATTGGCGAATTGCTCCTGCAAGATGCGTGCGCGTGAACCCTTGGGATAGAGTGCCAGATTGGGGTCATCCATCATGGGCCAGACACCATCAGGGTCAAACGGGATTTTTTCGCCACTATAGGCAAAGCCATGTTCGCTTTTCACAAGGCGATGTCCATTGACGATCTCGGCGTATTTGTAATAGTGCGACAATTCACCATCGCCATCACCGGGATGACGTGAACTTGCGCCCTCGCCTTGACGCTTGATTTCATCTATCGCGCGGCATGCATCCGCCAGTGAAGTGATCGCGAACAGTTTGCCTGTGCCATGCCATTCTGTGACCTGTTTCTCTGCATTGCCAAAACTGATCTGTCCGGCATTACTCAAGTCCGTCAGTGTCTGTTTGATTTCATCATAGAACCAGCCTATGGTGTATTTCGAGGTATCAACAGGCTCGCCTCTCCTGGCACGGTAATGCACGGGCTCTACGGTTTTTTCTGGCTGCTCTATGGACATGAAGGCGCGCAACTGATCAATCGAGCATTTGCGCAGGCGCACATTGAGGTCCGCCCTTAAACCACCGGGCAGGGAGCCAGGATACACCGGCACGAATTTGGGGCGATTGAACGTGGGTTTGCCACCGATGGATATCATCAGATTGGCGACCAGTGCCATGTGCAACATTTCTTCCATGACGACACTGCGTATCAACTGCGCCACTTCTATATTGGCATTTGGCTTGATACTGTAGAGCGCAGTCAGGTATGGCGGTATGGTCGCATGCTCCAGCTCTATCGCCTGTTGCAGGGCACGATGCAGATCGGGAACAGAATCAAGCTCCATGTAGAGCGGACTTTCCAGCCACTTCAACAGCATCTCGCGCTTTTGGGTAGAAAGGTCGCGCGTCACCGGCATGTAATTGGGGTCAGACACCGGCGCCTTGAACACATTCTTGAGTGCATAAATCTTGTTCGTCAGGCTCGCATAATTCGACAGATCAACGATCTTGTGCATGATGGGATAGAGGTCAGCATATTGCTGGAAGATAGGACGTACATCCGACATCCAGTCTGGCTTGTCGGGTATGGCGTAGCCGCTGAAGACCAGCGCATTCAGCGTCAGTGCGCCGTTACCCACACTGCCCAGCGGCGGTGGCGTACTGCCTATCTGGTAGGTGACGCAATACACCTGACCATCAATATAGCCGCGTGGATTACCAGGGTCGGTCGCTTTCAGTGTCAATTCTGCCCGGCCATCGCTGCCGGTTGTAATGCTGGTCTGGAAAGCCAGTGCTTCAGTAGGTGTACCAACTTGTTGCGGGCCCGATACCGGCCCCTGGGTGACCTGGCCTTGCATCGCAGACGGATCATAGCCGAGACTGATCTGGGTATTTGCCAGCGGCTGCCCAAAGCTGCTCGCATAAAAATGCACGCCGGTGTTTTCTGGCGGATTGAATCTGAAAACAAAATTATCTGCCCTCACCCACTGACCATTCGGTGCTTCTGCCAGCAAGGGCTGGTTAGCGTTTTTGACCAGGCCCAGCGGGGTATTACCGGCTGCGGCGAGCTGTGTGCTGCTCAAGGGAATGGAGACTATGCCTGCCGTGCTTTCATACCAGTGCTGCCCCTGGTAATTGACTTCGGCCAGCAATTGCGGCGGGCCATCATTCGGCAGCAAGGCTATAGTCAGGCTGCCAGAATCTGCGCGGGCACCGCCCAGTTCTGCGATAGACAAGCTATTGCCTAAATCCAGTGTCAGCACATTGCCGACAATTTGCCCGATGGCGTCATTGGCTGTTTGTCCTGGCACTGCCCACAGGCGGCGGCCAGGCACAAAATGCCGGGGCTCACAAGCATCATGCAAACCTATGCTGCCAACCACACGGCCAAAAGTAAAATTGGGCGAAGACATGGTGTCGTCAAAACTATCGACATTGAACTTGATACTGAAATTGTCTGGCGTTTTATTCTCAGCCAGCAACTCTTGCAGGAAGCGCGAAGGTCCGGCACCGGTGATGCTGATCTGCTCCAGCACTGACTGGTAATAAGCGCAAAAGAATGAATCTGGCTCGCCAGGTGGGTAATTGACCCAGATGTCCGCAAACGGCGCGACCGCGAAGCGGCTACGGAAACCCATGCCGGATGCCTCGCTGCCAAGATTGACCGAGAAGCCCCAGATCTGCGACACCATCTGTTGTTCACTATCGAGATCAACCAGCTTGCCCTCCACCCTGCTGTCGGTACCATTCACAGCCAGACCGATGACAGGATCAAGACTGGGGTCGCTGCAAGTGCTGCCATCTTTATACACCACGCTGGTTACTACGCACTGGCGGAAACGCCACGAGCCGGTGCCATTAGGATTCCACCAGCCATTGCTGGCGCCTGGGCCCGGCATCTGGTAATTCGAACGGAAACGCGCTGTATTGAAATGTTCAGGGTCATTATTGACCGTGGATACATCCGCTTGAAACTGCCCGGCAAAAACCAGACGGGGAAGACTTAGATAACTCATGGTGACTCCTGGGGTAGATATCAAGTGAATTGACGGGCTTACCTGGGTTTGCTGGGTTTGTCATGTTGATTGTGATGACACTGATGACGGCACCCTATGCTCTGCGGATAACCGTCGTGCCGTCCTGAACGGGCAGCACACAATTACAAATATTGAAACATTAATGCAAAATAATCAATGATTATTTGCAAACAAATGTTGAATTATGATGACATTTTTAAATTAACCAAAAAGAAACATTTTTTACATAAAGCATGTTGCAGTAAACCATGGATAAGATAATAATCAGGCAACAAGAGGGGCCAGCAAGGAGTAAGACAAGGGCAGGCTTTGCAGCGCAAACCTGTTTCATGCCTGCCAAACCTGCCAAACCAGCCGACCCAGCCACATAGCCAATGAACAAAGATTTGCGATGCAAGCCCAGACCCTGTTAATACTGAATATCGTTGGACTGACACCCCGCCTGATAGGAACCTACACACCGAGGCTCAAGGCCTTTGTTGAACAGGGCAGGCTGCTGCCCCTGCAAACCGTGACACCCGCCGTCACCTGTACCGTACAGGCCAGCATGATGACGGGGCTGCCGCCGCAACAACATGGCATAGTCGGGAATGGCTGGTTATTCCGTGATCTGGCAGAAATCTGGTTCTGGCGGCAATCGAACAAGCTCATCACCGGAGAAAAAATCTGGGAAGCAGGCAAGGCGCGCGACCCCAGGTTCACTTGTGCAAACCTGTTCTGGTGGTACAACATGGCATCCAGCCATGACTATGGCATTACACCCCGCCCTATCTACAAGGCAGATGGCCGCAAGCTGCCCGACTGTTATACAACGCCGCCAGAATGGCGCGATGAGCTGACTCAAAAACTCGGTGCCTTCCCGCTGTTCCAGTTCTGGGGGCCAGCCACCACGATCAAGTCCAGCCGCTGGATAGCTGATGCTGCCAAGCTGGCGATCACGGAAAAGAATCCCACCCTGACCATGGTCTATCTGCCCCACCTTGACTATGACTTGCAAAGACATGGGCCCAACCTGACAAGCCCGGCGGTACAGCAATCGCTGCGAGATATAGACGAAGTGGCCGGAGACCTGATCGCCCATGCACAACAGGCCGGGCGCCGCGTCATGATACTGTCTGAATATGGCATCACTGCTGTCGATCGCCCGGTGCACCTGAACCGCATACTGCGTGAAGCCGGGTATCTGGTAGTGCGCCAGGAAGATGGTGCAGAACTGCTGGACCCGATTGCCTCCAGCGCCTATGCGGTGGCTGACCACCAGTTTGCCCATGTGTATATCTCCAGGCCAGAGCTGATTGCGCCGGTGCGCAGGCTGCTCGCCGGGGTCGCTGGTGTAGAAGGTATCTGGGCCGGTAGCGAGCGCGCAGAAATAGGGCTGGATCACCCGCGCTCTGGTGAACTGGTCGTCATGGCAGACCAGCGCTCATGGTTCACCTACTATTACTGGCAAGATGATGCGCTGGCGCCTGACTTTGCGCGCACGGTAGAGATACACCGCAAACCCGGCTATGACCCGGCTGAATTGTTTGTCGATAAAAATATCCACTTCCCCAAACTTGCCGTCGCATGGCGGCTGGGCAAGCGCCTGCTGGGTTTGCGCAGCCTCATGAACGTCATCGGCCTCGATGCCAGCCTGGTCAAGGGTTCGCACGGCAGGCCGGTGGATGATGTGGCCGATGGCCCCTTGCTGATACTGGACCAGGCAAAGTCCGATGGCGTGAACGAAGTTCATGCGGCTGATATCAAGGACATCGCCTTAAAAATCATGTTTGAAAATAATGTTTGAAAATTGTGTTTGAAAATCATATTTAAAGATGCACGCTCAGGAGCAGGCAAATGAACGAGAATGGCACACCCCAAAATAAGTACCCTGGCAACTTCGTTGCCGACAGCACGATAGTCGATGAAATGTTTTCTGACCGTGCCGTCACCTGCCCCTGCTGCAATGGCACGATCACGCCGCAGATGCTGCAAAACCTGCTGGCCCAGGCTGGGCAACTGCAACAGGGCCAGGCAGCATTCCGTCAATTGCCCAGTGGTGGCAATGGCATGATGATAGACCCGCATGCCCACATGATCGCCCGCACTACCGATGATTACGAAGCCATGGCTAAGGCCGGCATCGTCGCGGTTATAGAACCGGCATTCTGGCTCGGGCAGTTGCGCACCAATGTCGGCAGTTTCATCGATTATTTTTCTACCATCACCGGCTTCGAGCGGTTTCGTGCCGGGCAGTTTGGCATACGCCACTATTGCGCGATAGGTCTTAACCCCAAAGAGGCAAATAACCCGGCACTGGCAGAAGCGGTGCTCGACATCATGCCACGCTACCTTGGCAAGGAAGGTGTGGTCGCACTTGGTGAAATTGGTTATGACGAACAGACTGAACTCGAGGACAAGGCCCTGCGTGCGCAAATCGCCATGGCAATAGAATTTGAATTACCCATCATGATACACACGCCGCACCGTGACAAAAAACGCGGTACCACCCGCACCATGGACGTGCTGGAAGAATGCGGCTTTGACCCGGCGCGCTGCGTTATCGACCACAATAATGAAGAAACCGTGCAAGAGGTACTGGACCGTGGTTACTGGTGCGCCTTCACGATCTATCCATCGACCAAGATGGGTAATGAAAGACTGGCTGACATCGTCAATCAATATGGCCCCGAGCGCATCATCGTCAACTCGGCCTGTGACTGGGGGGTGTCTGACCCACTGGCCGTACCCAAATCAGCGCGCTTGATGGCCAGCCGTGGCATCTCTGCCGAGGTGATACATCAGGTCGTGTATGCCAATGCCTTGTCCGTGTATGGCCTGAACCAGGAGATGCAGGAAGCTCACTGGTGCCAACCAGCCAAGATAGACCAGCGCACTCTGTATAGCGGCAATTCTGTGCTGCGTGGGCAGACACCAAGAGTGGATGAAGAAGTCTTGAATCCGGATATCATCCGCTGATACGCCTGAGTGCGGTCATCTGGTACATCAATTTGCAGCCAGCAAGGCTGATTACTGGGTAAAATACCTGGAATTGATACCAACCAGATGACCTGCTCCCATGTTGAAATGGCTTAAAAACACTTTTTCAAAATCGACAGACACCTCGCAACAAGCGCATGACAGCAAACCCGCTGACCAGGATAATCTGCCAGTGGCTGACGCTACTGCGATTGGGACTGCGGCCGCGCCCGAACCACTACCAGAACAAACTGCTCAGTCAACGACAGAGGCAACTACCGTGATGGTAGAAGGCGACCAGAATGCCCTTGCTGTCGCCTATCAAAAACTGCAACTTGATCCGGCAGAAAACCTGCCAGCCAATATCCTGGCTGACAGGCTGTATGAAAAAATGCTGTTGCCAGAAGCGGAGGCAGTATATCGCCTGGTGTTGCAAGCCAGGCCAGAATCGCTGGAAAACTGGATCAATCTGGGCCTGACTCTGGATGGACAATCTCGCTCTGCAGAGGCCATACAGTGTTATCAGCACGTCATTGCACAAGAGCCTGGTAATACGATTGCTCATTTCAATCTTGCCGTCAGCCTGTCATTGCTGGGTAAAAATCCTGAGGCTGAGCAGGCTTATCTGCGCGCACTGGAAATCAATCCGCAAATGACGCATGCGCATTTCAACCTCGGCATACTTTTCCAGCAGCGCGACCATTTTATCGGGGCCATCCATCATTATGAAGAGCTGCTGAAACTGGATCCACAACATTACTACGCCTATTGCAACCTCGGCATGATACTGGCCAGCCAGGGCCACATGGCAGAGGCAGAATCCTGTTTCCAAAAGGCGATTGCTGCACAACCTGAATTGTTTAATGCAGATTTATTCCTGATCAACCTGTACCAGCAGCAAGGCAGGCAGGCTGATGCCGAGACCTTGCTCAAGAATCTCTATCAGCGCCAGCCTGAGAACACCAATGCGCGTGACAACTTGCTGAACCTGTACATGCAACAAAGGCGTTTTGCCGATGCGGCCAATATTTATAAGCAGATGCTGAACCAGGCACCGTCAGAGCCAGTTCATCATTACAATCTGGCCGTCGTACTCAAGGAACAAGGCCTGCTTGAGCAAGCGATACAGCATTACCAGCAGGCAGTACAACTCAAGCCCGACTTTACCGAAGCACACTGTAATCTTGGTGTCGTCTTGCAAGAGCAAGGTAAATTGAAAGAGGCGCAAGCAAGTTACGAGCGCTGCCTGGAATGCAATCCCTGCTTCAGTATCGCCTTGAGTAATCTCGCGCACATTTACAGCGGCAGCGGACAGTTTGCACTGGCAGAAGCAAATTATCACAAGGCATTGTCGCTGGAGCCTGGCAATGCAGACCATCACGGCAATCTGGGAAGTTTGTTGTATCAGCAAAATCGCTATGCCGAAGCCGAAACCAGTTTTCAGCAGGCACTGAAACTCAATCCCAATTCCTTCAACGCCCTGCACGAGTATGGCAAGCTGCACATGCACTTCAGCCATCAGACAGCAGCGCACCAGTGCTTTGAGCAGGCGATCAAACTCAAGCCTGATTTTGCCGATGCCTACAATAGCCTCGGTGCCCTGTTTGATGACCAGGGCATGATCCCCGAGGCCGTAAATGCCTATCGCCAGGCACTGGAATACCGCCCGAATTTTTCTGAAGCCTATGGCAATTTGCTGTTTGCCCTGAACTATCATCCAGACCTGAGTGCAGAAGAGATTTTTGCTGCCTACCGTGAATATGAACAGCGCTTTGCCGCACCGCTGTACCAGCTGCAGCGCCCGCCTACGAATAACAAGACCGCAGACCGCCGTCTGAAGATAGGTTATGTATCACCAGATTTGCGCCGCCACCCGGTACAGCATTTCCTTGAACCGCTGATGGCGCATCATGACAAAAACCAGTTTGAAGTTTATGCCTATTCTGAATTGCTGACTGAAGATGCAGTGTCAGAGCGCTATCGCAGCTACGCCCATCATTGGATACCTACGACACATTTAAATGATGACGCACTGGCAGACCGGATCCGTGCAGATGGCATCGATATCCTGATCGACCTGGCCGGACATACCAGCAATAACCGTCTGCGCGTATTTGCCCGCAAACCAGCGCCGGTATCTTTATCCTGGCTGGGCTTTGGCTACACGACTGGTTTGCAGGCTATCGATTATTTTCTGGCAGATTCATCTACCGCCCCGTACAGGACAGAAGCGCTGTTTGCCGAAAAAATCTGGCGTGTCGATAGCCCGGTATTTGCCTACAGACCCAAGGAAGGCATGGGCGCAGTGTCGAGTCTGCCAGCCCTCAAGAATGGCTATATTACGCTAGGCACCCTAAGCCGCGCAGTGCGCATCAACCATAAAGTCATACTCACCTGGGCAAAAATATTGCAACGTCTGGAAAACGCCAGGCTGGTAATAGACAGCAGTAACTTCAGTGATGCTGCCACGCGCAAGGCCATGGAAGATAAATTTATAGCCCTGGGCATAGACAGGAGCCGCCTGCAAATTGGCGTGCACAGCCCGCCATGGGATGTGCTCAGGGGCATGGATATAGGCCTCGATTGCTTCCCGCATAATTCAGGCACTACCCTGTTTGAAACCCTGTATATGGGTGTGCCTTTTGTCAGCCTGCAGGGCAGGCCGGGGGTTGGTGGCATAGGTGCCAGCATACTGGAAGGCCTGGGGCGGCCAGAATGGATAGCCCGTACAGAAGATGAATATGTGGAAAAAGTCGTCCGCCTGGCATCGAACCCGGATTACCTGAGCACCCTGCGCATGAGCCAGCGCAGCCAGATGCAAAATAGCAAGCTCATGGATGAAACCGGCTTTTGCCGCAAGGTGGAAGCAGCTTACCGTTCCATGTGGCAAACCTGGTGTCAGAAATAAAACTAAGATAAAACTGCAAATAAAGCTGAATGCGGGGCCTAAGCCTTGATAATGAAGTCCATCGCAATATCATGCGGCTCTGAGGCAAATTCAGCCTCAGTGCAGGCATAGGCAATACCTATCGCCACAGGACGCGGGCTGGCGGCCAGGGTGCGGTCATAAAAGCCACCACCATAACCCAGGCGGTAACCTGCTGCATTCCACCCCAGGCAGGGGATGATCAGGACCGGCGGCTGGCTCACCAGCCTGCCATGGGCAGGGATGGCGATGCCATAACTATCGACCGCCATGTCATCTCCGGCCTGCCAGTCAAGAAAACTTAAAGCCATGTCCTTGCCCGTCACCAATGGCAGGGCCAGGCGCAAGCCACTATCCTGCAATTGCTGGTAACAGGGACGCAAATCCGGTTCAGCCTGTATCGGCCAATACACGCCCAGGCTGGCTGGCTGGTTTTGCTGACACCATGCAAGTAATTGTCTTCCTATCTCTGCATCCAGCACCTGCTTTTGTTCTGCCGTGATCTCCTGGCGTTTTTTACGCAGGAGCTTGCGCAATTCGGGGCGACTTTGCGCTGTTTCAATGCTGAGTTTGTGTGCGCTATTCTTGGGCTGTGTCATACTGTCAGAAATGTAATCTCAAACTGTCAAAAGATGTCTGTGAAAAAAAGTTTAGCTAGTCTTGGCCTGATGATCTTAGCAGGTTTTGCAACAAGCCCTTTCGCCTATGCAGCGCCAGCGAAAAGGAGCCTGATTGCCAATGATGATGACCGTTTCATGGCGCTGCGCGATGCCGCCATGCATGATGACGCTGCTAGCGTCGAGCAATATGCTGCGGCGCTGAAGAATTATGACATTCCTTCCTACATCGATTATTACCGCATACGTTCGCGCCTGGTAAAAACCAGCAATAGCGAATTCCGTGAATTTATTAGCAAGTATGAAGGCAGCGCCATCGCCGACCGCCTGCGTAATGACTGGCTGCTCATGTTGGGCAGGCGCGGTGAGTGGGACTTGTTTGATCAGCAATATCCGCAATTTGTAGTTGCCGATGATAATCAGCTGCGCTGCTATTCCCTGTTATCAAAGGCAAACAAACAGCAAAAAGTGGCAACGGAAGCACGTAATTTGCTCAATAGTCCGCGTGACTATGGCGAAGGCTGTTATGCGCTGGTGACTTATCTGTCTGCTAACGGGCAATTCAACCAGTATGATTTATGGGCGCAAATGCGCATGGCAGCAGAAAACGGTGCCATACCCCTGGCGCAACGCATAGGCAAGTTGCTGAATCTGCCAGAAAAGCAAGTCGCAGAAGTCATCGACAAACCTGCCGGCCTGTTGAAAAAAGCACCGGATGCCGGCCATGCAGCACATGAGCTTTACCTGATCGCCCTTGGCCGCCTGGCCAAAACTGATCACGAGCAGGCTGCCGCGACACTCAGCCGTCATGCGGCCCTGTTCACTGACAATGAAAAAGCCCTGGGTTGGGCGCAAATTGCCATGCAAGCTGCGCTGAAGCTGGAGCCAGAAGCTTTAGGCTACTGGCAAAAAAGCGAAGGCGCTCCGCTGACGCTGGAAGCCTATCAATGGCGCACCCGTACTGCCTTGCGTGAACTGGACTGGAAACTGGTGAAATCCAGCATCACCGCCATGCCTGCCAGCCTCAAGAGTGAACCAACCTGGGTCTATTGGTATGGCCGCGCCCTGAAGGCAGAAGGCAAAAATGAAGAAGCGCGTCAACAGTTTGCCAGCATCGCTGATCAACTCCATTTTTACGGACAACTCGCGCTCGAAGAGCAAGGCCAGAAAATCGGTTTGCCCGCCACCGTCAAGCCTGTAACGCCAGAAGAACTGGCACCGATGGAAAAAAATCCCAACCTGCAAAGAGCCTTGAGATTTTATGCCATGAATTTGCGCTTTGAAGGCACGCGTGAATGGAACTGGGAGTTGCGCAAGATGAGCGAACGCCAGCATCTGGCGGCAGCTGAGCTGGCAAGACAAAATAATTTGCTGGACCGCATGGTGAATACTTCGGACCGCACCAAGGGTGAACTGGATTTCAGCCAGCGCTACCCTACGCCGTTCAATGACAGCATGTACAAGACTACTCAGGCACTGGGCATGGACATGGCCTGGGTGTATGGCTTGATACGCCAGGAATCACGTTTCATCATGAATGCCAAGTCACATGTAGGCGCCTCTGGTCTCATGCAGTTGATGCCAGCGACAGCGCGTTATGTGGCCAAGAAAATTGGCCTCGGCAATTTTGTACCTACCCAGGTCAATGATGTGGAAACCAATATTGCCCTCGGCACAAATTATCTGAACATGGTCCTGACTGATCTTGGTGGTTCGCAAGCGCTGGCATCCGCCGCTTACAATGCGGGCCCTGGCCGCCCACGTGCCTGGCGCTCGAAGCTGAGCCGCCCGGTGGAAGGGGCGATCTTTGCCGAGACCATACCGTTTAATGAAACCCGTGGCTATGTCAAGAATGTCTTGTCGAATGCAACTTACTATGCCGCCCTGTTCGAGAAAAAACCGCAATCACTGAAGACTCGCCTGGGCATGGTAGTACCCAAGGGCATGACAGCGACTGAATCCGATATTCCGGCCAATCTTTAAGCGCTTTTAATTTTACGCATACACATCATGCAAGATACAGAAATGCAACCCGCCTTGGCCGCCCTGCTGGACCAGCACCGTGCCGGTTTGCGACTGGTGATAGGCAATAAAAATTATTCCTCCTGGTCCATGCGCCCATGGGTGCTGATGAAGGCCTTTGGCATTCCGTTTGAAGAAATACGCATCGTACTGAACCAGCCGGATACCACCAACCGCATCGCCGAATATTCTGCTGCCGGTCGTGTGCCAGTCTTGCTGGCAGGTGAAATCACGATCTGGGATTCTCTGGCAATCTGTGAATACCTGGCCGAGCAATTCTCGATACTCAATCTGTGGCCAGAAGATGTCGCCGCAAGAGCCACTGCACGCAGCATCTGTGCGGAGATGCATTCCGGCTTTTCTTCGTTGCGCTTTGACATGCCCATGAATATCCGCGCCGACCTGTTTGGCAAGGGCCGCACCATAGGTTCACAGGCTGACATAGGCCGCATCAGCGAAATCTGGGAAGATTGCCTGGCCCTGTATGGTGCGCATGAATTTTTGTTTGGCGCATTCTCGATTGCCGACGCCTACTTCGCACCGGTGGTTATGCGTTTTCGCACTTATGGTGTATCGCTGGCCCCGGCCCTGCAAGCCTATGCTGACCGCGTCATTGCCCATCCGGCGGTAGCCCTGTGGGTCAGGGAAGCCTTGATGGAAACCGAAAACATGCCTGGCCATGACAGCCGCCACGGCGATTGAGCCATAGCTGCATGAAGACATCGATGAAAACATACATCGTAGGCGGAGCCGTGCGCGATGCCTTGCTCGGCTTCCCGGTGCAAGACCGCGATTTTGTCGTCGTCGGTGCTACTCCTGAAGACATGCTGGCCCAGGGTTACCTGCCGGTAGGCAAGGATTTCCCGGTATTCCTGCATCCCAAAACCCATGAAGAATACGCACTAGCGCGTACTGAACGCAAGACGGCTGCGGGTTACAAGGGTTTTGTCTTTCATACCGATGCAGAAGTCACGCTGGAACAAGACCTGATACGCCGCGACCTCAGCATCAATGCGATGGCGCAGGATGATGACGGTAATATCATCGACCCTTATGGTGGCCTGCAAGATATCAAAAACCGCGTGTTCCGCCATGTATCGATGGCATTTTGTGAAGACCCGGTACGTATACTGCGGCTGGCCCGCTTTGCCGCTCGCTTTGCCATCCCACCGCAAGACTTTAGCGTCGCAGAAGAAACTGCAGCGCTGATGCAAACCATGGTGACTGCCGGTGAGGTCGATGCTCTCGTTGCCGAACGGGTATGGCAAGAAATTTCTCGCGGCCTGATGGAAGTCCGTCCTTCACGCATGTTTGCAGTCTTGCAGAGTTGCGGTGCACTGCAGCGCTTGTTGCCAGAAATTGATGCCTTGCCAAAAGTGCAAATGCAGCGCCTCATGCAATTGCTGGATGCCAGCGCACAGGCAGATTTAGCTCTGCAGCTGCGCTATGCCGTGCTCTTGCATGATTTGCCAGGCAAGCTCGTTGATGGCATCTGCCAGCGCCTGAAAGTCCCGGCAGAATGCCGTGACCTCGCTATCATGCTGGCACGTGAACATTTATGTATCAAGGACGCAGCTGGCCTGTCTGCGGCAGACACTGTCGATTTGCTCGGGCGCTGCGATGCCTACCGCAAACCCCAGCGTTTCCTCGAACTATTGCATGCAACAGCCTGCCTGTATGCCCAGCCGGACCAGCCATATGCACCACTAGCCAGCCTGAGCAAGTCGCTGGAGGTAGTACAACAAGTCAATGGCGGCGAGATTGCCAGTTTGCATACTAGCAACCCGGCACAGATTCCCGTAGCGATACGGGCAGCCAGGATAGCAGCGCTGGAAGCCATGATTAAGTAACTAAGTAAGCAGATAAATAAGTAGATAAATAAGTCACATACAAAGCCAGGTCAGGCACTGACTTCATTGCGGTTTCATTCCGGCTCCACTGAGTGAATAGAAGGTTTATTCTCAAAAACCGGGCTTTTCTGGAATAATCAGGGCAGATCATCTACAATGCATTGTGCAGTGCACAAAAAGCTACCCATAAGGAGCTGATATGAATGCGTCTGATATGTTTCCTGAAGATCCCAAACACTTGCTCGACTCTTCCAACAAGCCCTCCAAACCCACTATTTTTGTCAAGGAATTGTCAGAAAAAGACCGGCACCGCATCATGAGACATTTTCTTGGCCTTGAAGAAAGTGACCGCCTGCTACGCTTTGGTACTTACCTGCCCGATGCCATGGTAGAAAAATATGTCGATGGCATAGACTTTTCCCGCGACAAGGTATTTGGCGTCATCAGCCACAGCTTCAATGTGGTCGGAGTTGGTCACCTTGCGTATGCTCCCCGCAGTGAAGATGATGAGCACAGCAACAAGGACAAGGTCGCAGAATTTGGTGTCTCCGTCTCCGGCAATGCACGTGGCAAGGGCATAGGTTCCAAGCTGTTTGAACGCGGTGCCATTCACTGTCGCAATGATGATGTTGATACCCTGTACATGCATTGCCTGTCATCAAACCAGACCATGATACATATCGCCAAGAAGGCGGGCATGGAAATCCACCGCGCCTATGGCGAAGCTGACGCCTACCTCAAGCTCTTGCCAGCCGACGCCGCCAGCATGCTCAGAGAAGCAATGCAGGAACAGGTCGCCGCGATTGATTACACCATCAAGGCAAATACCCGCGCTGCGGCAAAATGGCTCAGGCATTTGCCGGGAATACGGGGCAAGTCAAAATAATCCCCGGACCATCAACACGACTATCCTTCATTCCAGTTGCTGTTGAACAGCAAGATACAACCTAGTATGGTACCGATAGGAAAAGCAAATAGCATCAGTATGCCTAACACTATTGAAACGCCTCTGGCCCAGAACTCTTTCTTTTGAGCACCAACAGAAGTGAAGAAATGTATAGCGATAAATACACCAAGACCCAATATTGCAGGCCAGACAGCTGTAATGTCCATACTCGCAAGCATGAAAATACATACAAAGAAAAATAACATAGCGCCGTAAAAGTAAGATAGCCAACGGTGCACCCTCGCCGAAACTTCATTTTTTGTCATGTCATTTCCCTTGCTTATTAAACCGGATCTGTCTAACCATCCAGACAATTTTATTATTCAGGCAATATGTATCAAAATGTTACCGCTGCGGATATTAACAAATCTCGCTGCACTTGTAAAAAATAGAATTTCCAATCAAATTCAGCTCATCGACGCAGGCAATCATGCCCCAACAACCACCGGCAAGGCCGTCGTATCCTTAATCTGCTGCAAGGCAAAACTCGACTTCACATCCAGCACAGCAGCATGCCGCAAAAGCGTCTCCATCATGAAGCGCGAAAAGTGATTCATGTCCTCCACATGCACCCGCAAGAGATAATCCATTTCGCCTGTCATCGCATAACAGGCCACCACCTCGGGCCACTGTCCTACTGAGGCTGAGAAGTCATCGCGCGGTGAGCGTGAAGCACCCTTGCCGGGGGCATCGCTGTGCTTTTCCAGCCGCACATTGACATAGGCCAGCAAACCCAGGCCTATCTTGGCGGGTTCCAGCAAGGCCACGTATTTGCGGATGACACCGCTATCTTCGAGGCGCTTGATACGGCGCAGGCAGGGTGATGGCGACAGGTTGACGCGCTCAGCCACTTCCTGATTGGTCAGCCTGCCATCGGCCTGCAAAATCGCCAGTATCTTGCGGTCTATCTTGTCCAGCTCAACTTCAAGCATAATATGCCTCATACAAAACAAATTAAGCAATATTATTGCTCAAATTGATAAACCATTGGGTTATTTTGCAATTATATGGCGCGTTTCGCAGACTATACTGAGAGCTTGAGCTACATCAAAGCCAGCCTTGAAAGCGGTAGATGCAGCGGACATTGATGATCACACTGAGGAGACAGGCATGACTTTCCAAACTTGGGAAAACCCTATGGGTACCGATGGCTTTGAGTTTATCGAGTACGCAGCACCCGATCCAAAAGCACTGGGCGACTTGTTTGTCACCATGGGTTTTACAGCGATAGCCAAACATCGCACCAAGGATGTGACTTTATTCCGTCAAGGCGGTGTGAATTTCATCATCAACGCAGAACCTGATTCTTTCGCACAAAAATTTGCCCGCAAACATGGTCAATCTGTTTGCGCATTCGCTTTCCGCGTCAAGGATGCCAATGCTGCCTACAAGCGCGCACTGGAACTGGGTGCCTGGGGTTTTGACAATAAAACCGGCCCTATGGAATTGAATATCCCTGCCATCAAAGGCATTGGTGATTCCCTGATTTATTTCGTTGATCGCTGGCATGGTAAAGATGGTGCAGATGCAGGTGCCATCGGCAATATCAGTATCTATGATGCTGACTTCGTAGCGTTGCCAGGCGTGGATTCCAATCCTGTCGGCAAGGGCCTGACTTACATCGATCATCTGACCCACAATGTACACCGTGGCCGCATGAAGGAATGGGCAGATTTCTATGAAACCCTGTTCAACTTCCGCGAAATCCGTTACTTCGATATCGCTGGCAAACACACAGGCCTGAAGTCCAAAGCCATGACTTCTCCATGCGGCAAAATCCGTATTCCTATCAACGAATCTTCGGATGACAAATCCCAGATCGCTGAATACCTGGATCTGTACCACGGCGAAGGCGTGCAGCATATCGCCATGGGTACAGACAATATCTATGACACCGTTGGCGGCATGAAAGCCAATGGCGTGGTGTTCCAGGACACCATAGAAACTTACTATGACCTGGTCGATCGCCGCCTGCCTGGCCATGGCGAAAACCTCGAAGAATTGCGCAAGCTGCGCATTCTGGTCGATGGCAAGAGCACAGAAACATCACGTGAATTGCTGTTGCAGATTTTCACGACCACAGTCATCGGCCCTATCTTCTTTGAAATCATCCAGCGCAAGGGCGACCAGGGTTTTGGTGAAGGTAATTTCCGCGCCCTGTTTGAATCTATTGAGCTGGATCAGATCCGTCGTGGCGTCATCAAAGACGAAACAACTGCCTGATGCATTAAAACTTTGTTTCGCTAATAGCTAATGGAGATATGAAAGAGGCTGGTCATCATCTGATGCCGGCCTTTTTCACTGAAAAATATGGATACTATCGCTACTTCCGCTACTGCTGACACGACTGTCAGCAACGACGATTTTCTGGCCACCGTTGCCGAAAAATCCAATGGTGCAGCCCTGCGTGGCAATTATGAAAAAGCCGATGCACAATATGTTGTCGAGCAAGACTGGGATGCCTATACCGAAGCAGAGCATGAACTGTGGCGCAAGCTGTATCAGCGCCAGATGGAACTCTTGCCTGGCCGTGCCTGCGACGAGTTCATAGAAGCACTCCACAAGATGGATGCCTCGGCTGGCATCCCGAAGTTTGAGCGTACTTCAGAAGAATTATTTGCCGCAACGGGCTGGCGCATCGTGGCTGTGCCTGGCCTGATCCCGGAACTGACTTTCTTCGAACACCTGGCCAACCGCCGCTTCCCGATCACGGTCTGGTTGCGCACGCCGGAAGAATTCAATTACATCGTCGAACCCGATGTCTTCCACGATTATTTTGGTCACGTGCCCATGCTATTCAATCCGATTTTTGCCGATTACATGCAGCTGTATGGCAAAGGCGGTTTGAAGGCGATGAAACTCGGTGGCCTGGATTTTCTGGCGCGCTTGTACTGGTACACAGTAGAGTTTGGCCTGATCAATACCGACAAGGGTTTGCGCATCTATGGCGCGGGCATTCTGTCGTCGGGTGGCGAAGTGGAATATTGCCTGAAGCCGGGAACGACTTCACGCCATATCCATCTCGACATAGAACGCTGCCTGCAAACCCTGTACAAGATAGACAGCTATCAGGAAACCTATTTTTTCATCGACGATTTCCAGCAATTGTTTGATGGCACGGCACCGGATTTCACGCCTTATTATGAGCGCCTGAAACAACTCGATGCCTTGCCAGCCAATACTTTATTGCCGGGTGAAGTTGAATTGCTGCCGTAAGCCTGGATTGCTATTGAAGATTGATATTGAAAAATGAAATGGGAGCATCAGGCGATGCTCCCATTTTTATTTTTGCGCCGTGATGATGTTGGACACGCGCGTCCACACCTGGGTACGGCCATTTTCTGGCTTGTCCTTGTAGGCTGTGACTTCCAGCTCAGTCTGGCTCAGCATGCGCATCTGGCAGGCATAGGTCTGACCATCGGCACGGTTAAAAATCTTGCCTGACCAGGTGTCGGCCTTGCCTGGCGTAAAACCTTCCATGATGGTCTTGCCCAGCACAGGCGTGGCGGGCATGGATGTTGGGGCAGCGCCCATGGCAGCCATGTTGCTGACATTGCCCGCATCATTGACCTTGCTGACTTTGCCGCACAAGGCTTCGCCACAATTGCTGATCTGCACTTCCAGGCTGCCACTTTGCGTGAGCCAGGTACCGGCAACTGCGCTAGCCTTGCTACTGGCAAGATTGTTCGCCTGGATTTGAGCTTCCACAGGTGCCAGGTAATAATCAGACAAACCAGCCTGCTGCGCCTGGGCAGACCAGGCACTCATCAATACAGTGGCGAAAGTGGTGATAACGATCATTTGCTTTTTCATGTCAGTTCTCCTTGAGTTGTCGAGGTGATTAATTCATCACGGCAAACTCATTAGACAGGCACAAGGTATCTGGCACATGTCAGGAAATGCCATATTTGCATCTACATATGTGTCAACAGCACCCAGATACACTGGGATACAAAAGATTTTGCCTCTGCCGCGATTTAAGCTATAAAGCCCTATGAGCGTAGCGAATAGATGAGCACAAAGCCCGACACATGGAAAACACAGAATCCCCGGATCACATCCTCATCGTTGATGATGATGCAGAAATACGCGAACTGACTGCCCTGTACCTGCGCAAGAATGGCAACAAGGTCAGCACGGCTGCGGGTGGCAAGCAAATGCGCGCCTTGCTCGAAGGCAGTGCCATCGACCTCATCGTGCTTGATATCATGATGCCGGGCGAGGATGGCTTGAGCCTGTGCCGTGAATTGCGCTCTGGCCCGCATAAAGTCATCCCAATATTTTTTCTGACGGCACGCGCTGAAGAGACTGACCGCATCGTCGGCCTGGAGATGGGTGCCGATGATTACCTGACCAAGCCTTTCGCCGCACGGGAATTGCTGGCACGCATCAAGGCGGTGTTGCGTCGTACACGCATGCTGCCGCCCAAACTGCGCGAACAAAAGCCACCGGCCATGTTGCAATTTGGTGACTGGCAACTCGATACCCTGGCACGCCATCTGCTCGATAAAGACGGTGTCATGGTCACACTCAGCGGGGCGGAATACCGCCTGCTGCAAGTCTTTGTTGAACATCCACAACGGGTACTCAACCGTGACCAGTTGCTGAACCTGACGCAGGGGCGCGATGCGGACCTGTTCGAGCGCTCCATCGATTTGCTGGTCAGCCGTCTGCGCCAGCATTTACGCGATGATGCGCGCGAGCCGCGTTATATCAAAACCGTGCGCAGTGAAGGTTATGTATTTTGTGCACAGGTCACAGCGCCTGAGGAGGCCTGATGCACATCATAGAAAGCCCGCACTGGCCGCACACCCTGTTTGGCCGCCTCTGCCTGATTTTGCTCAGTGCCCTGCTGATGGCTTACGCACTGTCGTTTGCCTCGTCACAATGGGACAAGATGCAGGTCAGGAAAAATCATATGGTTTATTCGGTAGGCAAGGATGTCGCCAATGCGATTTCATTTCTTGACCGGCTGCCAGTCAGTGAACGCCAGGCCTGGCTGGGCAAACTTGCCCGCAACAACTATGAATATACTTTGCAGGCCGCCCCTGCTGATGCCAAGGACAGCATAGACCTCGACATTGCCAACGAGGCGATAGAGGCCATCAAGAATAATCTTGAACATCCGGCAAAGATCAAAATCAGCATCAGTATGGAAGCTGATAAAAAAATCCTGCAATTGCATCTGGCCCTGAGTGATGGCGCGCCGCTCACCGTACGCCTGACTGCGTCGCCTTACACCATACAATGGAGCATGTTCTCGCTGCTCTGCGTACAGCTTGCCATTCTGATGGTAGCAGCCTGGCTGGCAGTCAGGACAGCGACGCGCCCGCTGGCGATGCTGGCCGACGCTGCCGATGCGATGGTCAAGCCCGGTGCCCGACCACAGTTCCCTGCCCGTGCACCACGGGAAGTATTTCGTGCCGCTACCGCCTTCCAGAACATGCAGGAACGCATAGATACTTACCTCGCAGAGCGCATGCAAATCCTGGCTTCCATCACCCACGACCTGCAAACCCCTATCACCCGCCTGCGCCTGCGCACCGAACTCATGGACGACGATACCCATAGAGACAAAATGCAGGCCGACCTGCACGCCATGCAAAAACTGGTGGAACAGGGCCTGGCCTATGCCAAGGTGCAAAACCAGCTGCAAGCCGACCAGGAAGCCAGCAGCAAAATCAATCTCGATGCCCTCGCAGGCAGCCTGGTACAGGACTATTGCGACACCGGCCAGCAGGTCAGCCCAAATGGCAATAGCAACCAGATCATACAAACCCGCCCTCTGGCCCTGTCCCGTTTGCTCGGCAACCTTATCGACAATGCCTTGAAGTTTGGCAGTGAAGTAGAAGTCATCCTGGGCTGCGACCAGCAACATGCAGTCATCATGGTACAGGACAGAGGCCCAGGTATCCCGGAAGACCAGTGGGACGCCGTCATGCAACCCTTCGTGCGACTTGAATCATCCCGCAACCGTGATACTGGCGGTGCTGGCCTGGGCCTGGCGATCGTGGCGCAACTGGCGTTGCAATTGCATGCAGAGATACGGTTTGCCAATCGTGAAGGGGGAGGCCTCGCAGTGAGTGTCAGGTTGCCTTTGCAGGTTGGAGTGGAGTAAATCGGTTGAACGATTGAGTATGAAGAATATAAGCTGCGGTCGTGATGACGTTGCTGTTGAATTTGACGTTGCTTTTGACGTTGGGGTTGCTGTTGACTTTTGTAGTTCCCATGTGTAGACGCCGATTATGCGGTACAGAAAATGGATTAAGAAGAGCCGCTGTCTGAGCGTAGCGAGTTTCGGATCTTCCCATTTTTTGTACTGCAAAAATGGGAACCCCGAAGGGGCGGCTATGCCTGGGTCGTCTTCTTTGGCATACCTTTCTTGGCGACGCAAGAAAGGTATGTAGCTGTCGGGCTACCCCCGACCGGCAATCTCAAATGACGTGTAAAAGTATTTCAAAAACAGATATGCGAAACACTAAGAATCTGAATTAATATACCTAACAGTATGCAACGAACGCCACTGGATTCCAGCCAAAAGCACGCTGGAGCGCCAGCCCGGTGGAATGACGGTAACTTTATTGCCGTTAGTTTGGATATTTCAGCCCGGTATGTATATCAAGACCGTGAATTTCATCTGCATCAAAATACCAAGATGCCAATCACACCCTCCAATACTCCCCCTCCGCCCTCTCCATCAAGCCATTCATAATAAACTCCCGCCGTAGGGTCGCAAAATCAGAATGAAACTGCAACAAGAAGCTATTGATATCAGCCTCCACATACCGCCGCTCAAACTGTAATTGCTCCACCAGCCAGCGCAAGATCACCAGCCGCTTTTTACGCTGTTCAGGAATACTCACCAGCCGCCCATCCTTGACGAAAGACTTCATCACCCGCTCAGCCTCAACTTCGGTGGACTGCAAATCCAGCATGATCTGGGAGGCATCCCAGTTCGCCTTGAAACGCTCGGTGCGGCTGGCTTGCAGACGTTGCTGCGCCAGGTTCAGCCAGCTTGCACTGCCATAGCCCTGCACCAGATCACGCCCGATAGTGTCCCAATATTCAGCAGCACTGACACCCAATGCCTGCAAATAATCACTGGTGACGACGAGGTATTGCTTACGGTAAGGCAGCAAATAACCAGCTTCGTTAGCTCGCAATTGCTCCTGCGCTTCGGCATAGCTGGCATACCAGTGATTGATGAAGACCGACACCTCGGGACCATGCCAGAAGTCACCCATGTCTTCACCAGGTTTGGCTTCGCCACCGAGGACGATGCGGGCATGTTCCCAGTTCTGGAAACCGGCATCGGCTGCAGCCAGGTTCATGCAGTGCTTGAGTTGCCAGCTCTCAGGGATTTCCCACTGGCGCTGGCGGCTTAAGATCAGGGCGCGTTTGCTGGCTGCGGTATTGCGCGTCTCCAGCAGCTTTTGCAATAAACGGGCACGGGTTTTAATTTCTGTAGTCAATGCGTTCATGCTGCAGCTCCAGTCAATGTGGGCTGTTGTGTGATGAACAATGAAGGGTAATACGACGATAACATGATGAACTCCAGTTCGCTTATCGACGACCCGCTGACGTCAAACGAAACATGGCAATTATCACATTAATTTGGATGTGCATTTGCAGGGTGAGAGCCTCTTTTGCGGGTAGGCGCCCCTTAGCACCTGTGCCGCAATTGTAGGCTCGCCTCCGGATTTCGTCAACCATGCAACTAATGCAAGGCTGGCAAACTGGCGAGGGACACACCCAGCACAATCAGGACAGCACCGATGAAACGATTCAATATCACCTGCTGCCTGAGCATGCCAGCACGCAGGCGCTGATCTGAAAAGAACAGGGCAACCAGACTGAACCATATCCAGTGCGCGGCAGACATGAACAAGCCATAGCCAAATTGTGCTAGCAGGCTGGTATCAACCTGCACCACCTGGGTATAAGTGCTCAGGACAAATAAAGTGGTTTTGGGATTAAAGGCATTGGTCATGAATCCTGCACGCAAGGCCGCCAGATTATTTAATGACTGTCCGTTTCCTGCTTCTGCACTGATGACAGCGCGGGCATAAAAAGTCTGGTAACCGATATAAATCAAATAAATCGCACCGATGATCTTAATGGCGAAATACAGGCTGGGTGATTTGGCAATCAACAGGCCCACACCCAGCATGGTGTACATGACGTGCACTTGCACGCCCAGCGCAATGCCACTGGCAGCCAGCAGACCCGCACGACGGCCATACAGATAACTGTTCCTGGTGACCATGGCAAAGTCAGCTCCGGGGCTGATGACGGCCAGGATGGTGATGATGGCGACGGCAATGAGTTCTGTCATTTTCTTCCTCAGGATAAGAAATATTTACTTGTGATGAAAGATCACACATGCTTGTATTCTGAAGCACAGCATTAATTATAAAAATCGATATATACTCAGCCATATCATTGAGAAAATCTCACATATGTCCAGGCACCTGCCATCCCTGAATGCGATACGCGTTTTTGAAGTCGCCGCACGCCATTTAAGCCTGGTCAGGGCAGCAGAAGAACTGCATGTGACCCACGGCGCTGTCAGCCGCCAGATCAAGCAACTGGAAGAAAACCTGGGCGTGGAATTGTTCGAACGCCGCAACCGCGCCATTTTTTTGACACGCGCCGGCTTGAGTCTGCAAGGCACTTGCACTGACATCATGCGGCAACTGGAAGCAGGTTTGCGCCAGCTCAGGCAGGCAGATGATCAACCGTTGGTAGTGTCCTGCGAACCGACGATAGCCATGCGCTGGCTGATACCGCGCCTGGGTAAATTCAGACAACTACACCCTGAACTGGAGATTCATTTATTTGCCGCTGGCGGGCCTGTCGATTTGCGCCATGGACATATAGACCTGGCTTTGCGACGCAATGATTTTGTCTGGGATGCAAACTACCATGTAGCCAAAGTCGCCCGTGAACTGATCGCTCCGGTTTGCACACCAGGCCTGCTGAAACAAGGCAAACTGCCACTGAACCAGCAATGCCTGCTGCACACGGCAACCCGCCCAGATGCCTGGCCGCAATGGCAAAAACTCAGCAGGCAAACCGCACGCGGTAAAAGCCGGGCGACCTACGAACATTTTTACCTGAGCCTGCAGGCAGCTTGCGCTGGCCTGGGTGTGGCGATGGCATCAGCCTATATGGTGGAAGATGAAATCCGCAGCGGGCAACTCATTGCGCCTCATGCTTTCATGGAAGACGGCACAGACTATGTCTTGCTGTCAGCCCTGCCCTTCGATGAAGACCAGCGCCGTCTGGCGTTTCTGGAATGGTTGCAGCAAGAACTGGAAGTGACGGCACAGGCCGTTCAATAAACGCTGGGTTCACCCGGAGGACGTGTTTTGAAACGCTTGTGCGCCCAGAAGTATTCGGCTGGCGCTTTCAAAATTTCCTGCTCAATGAAGGCATTCATATAACGCGTGGCCGCGACGATATCTTCACCTGGATAGTTTTGCCAGGGCTCATGGAAAGTTACTTTCCAACCCTTGTAGTCAGGCAAAATAGTGGCGATGACGGGGATGACTTTCGCACCCGTAGTTGCGGCAATTCTCGGCACTGCAGTCAATGTCGCTGCGGGCACGCCAAAGAAAGGGACGAACTCGGCATCCTTGGCACCAAAATCCATATCCGGCAACATAAAGAAAGGCAGGTTTTCACGCATGGCGCGGATAATGGGCTTGACGCCTTCCGCCCGTGAAAACAGTTTTACAGGTCGAAAGCGCGAGCGCCCTTTGCGCAGCGCTGCATCAAATACCTTGCTGCGCTGCCGGGTGTAAATGGAACACAGCGATGACTCCAGCATCACCGCCACGCCAGCCACATCGAGACTCACAAAATGCGGGCACATCAATATGGTAGGGCTCTCGGCCATTGCCGCCATGGGTACGGCAGGGTGTATCTGTATGAGCCGCTTCAAACGCGCTTCTGATGCCCACCAGAGTATGCCGCGTTCCAGTACGCTGCGGGCATAGACCTGGAAATGACGTTTGGCGATAGCCTGCCTTTCAGCTTGGCTCAAATGCGGCAGGCAAAGCGCCAGATTCGTCAGCGTGATATGCCTGCGCTTGCGTATCAGCATAAATAATATGCTGCCCACACCTTCACCCAGGCGGCCAAGCAGCGGCAACGGCAACCAGTGCAATATCCACATCAGGACCAGCACTGCCCTCATGCTGGCTCCCTGTCCGTGCCGCTTTCCGGCCCATCAACGCCATCCGGTTTCTTGTAGCGGTTATAACTCCAGAAGTACTGCGCAGGGGATAGCGCAATCAGTTTTTCCATGCCGCGATTGATGGCTGTAGCCTGTGCCACCGGATCTGTACCCAGCTCTTCTTCAAAAGGCACGAAGCGGACCACATAGCCGCGCCCGCCGGGCAGGCGCTCTGCAAAAGTCAGGATAATCGGCGCGTCTGTCATGCCATGCAATTTGGCAGACAGGGTCATGGTATAGGCGCGTTTGCCAAAGAATTTGGCCCAGACACCCTCGCCTTCTTGCGGCACCTGGTCAGGCAGCAGGCCTATCGCCTCGCCTTTTTTAAGTGCCTTGGCCATGATCCTGACACCAGAGAAATTTGCAGGTGCCAGCAAAAGATTGTCACGGGCGCGTGCGCCTTCTATCAACGGTTTGAGGGCAGCTTTGCGTGGTGGTCGGTATAAGACAGTCAGGCGGGTACGTACGGCGATGCTTTGGGCGACGATTTCAAAACAGCCCAGATGTGGTGTCAAAAATATCACGCCCTTCCTGGCATCCAGCGCGGCCTGCACCAGCTCCCAGTTCTCTATCGTCGCCGTTTTTAATACCCTGTCAGGCTTGGCGCACCAGATAAAGGGCAGCTCCAGGATATTCTTGCCTGCCTCACGCACGGCAACATGCAAATGCTCAGGAAAACCGGCACGCGTGATATTTTGTTTCAGGCGGCGGCGATACGATCCCGACAGCAAATAGACGAACCAACCCAGCGCGGCTCCGGAAAAATGCAAGACCGACAATGGAAAAATGGAAAGGAAACGAAACAAAGTGACAAGCATGATGCTGCTCAATTATCAGTATAATAATAAGGGTATATTCGACAGACTATGCAGAACGAGCGTAAAATATCACATATTGGCTAGCTCTGACCTGCTTTAGGGCAGGATAAACACAGAAGGCAAGCCACCGCCGAGTTAATGACAACTTGCGAGGCGGTTAATAAAATTCGCTAAAGCGTCGCAGGACTCTTCCGACTGCGGCATAATTTTTACGGTCAATTTTTTATAGGAGCCTGCGATGGCTAATGATTTTCTTTTCACCTCTGAATCAGTATCCGAGGGACATCCGGACAAAGTCGCCGATCAGATTTCCGACGCGATTCTGGATGCGATCTTTGAACAGGATCCCCGTTCCCGCGTTGCTGCCGAAACTCTGACCAATACTGGTCTGGTCGTTCTGGCTGGTGAAATCACCACGAATGCCCACGTTGATTACATACAGGTCGCACGCGACACCATCAAGCGCATAGGCTACGACAATACCGATTATGGTATCGATTACAAGGGTTGCGCGGTATTGGTTGCTTACGACAAGCAATCCAATGATATCGCCCAGGGTGTTGATCAGGCTTCTGACGATCACCTTAACACCGGTGCCGGTGACCAGGGTCTGATGTTTGGTTATGCCTGCGATGAAACACCAGAACTGATGCCTGCGCCAATTTACTATGCGCACCGTCTGGTAGAACGCCAGGCACAATTGCGCAAGGATGGCCGTTTGCCTTTCCTGCGCCCGGATGCCAAGAGCCAGGTCACCATGCGTTATGTCGATGGCAAACCGCACAGTATCGACACTGTCGTGCTGTCCACCCAGCATCACCCTGACCAAAGCGAAACCTCCACCAAGATGAAGCAGTCTTTCATTGACGCAGTCATTGAAGAAATCATCAAACCAGTCTTGCCTAAAGAATGGTTGCTGGACACTAAATTCCTGATCAACCCGACTGGCCGTTTCGTTATCGGCGGCCCGCAAGGTGATTGTGGCCTGACTGGCCGCAAGATCATCGTTGATACCTACGGCGGTGCCTGCCCTCATGGCGGCGGCGCTTTCTCCGGTAAAGACCCTACCAAGGTAGATCGTTCTGCTGCCTATGCGGCACGTTATGTCGCCAAGAATATCGTCGCTGCGGGTATCGCGCGTCAATGCCAGATCCAGGTAGCTTATGCGATTGGTGTAGCACGCCCAATGAACGTGACTGTTTACACTGAAGGCACAGGCGTCATCCCTGATGACCAGATCGCCGCACTGGTGAATGAGCATTTTGACCTGCGTCCAAAAGGCATTATCCAGATGCTGGACTTGCTGCGCCCTATCTATTCCAAGACAGCCGCTTACGGCCACTTTGGTCGTGAAGAGCCGGAATTCACCTGGGAACGTACCGACAAGGCAGCAATTCTGCGCGCTGCTGCCG
Organism: Undibacterium sp. Tian12W; assembly: GCF_049339405.1. Taxonomy (NCBI): domain Bacteria; kingdom Pseudomonadati; phylum Pseudomonadota; class Betaproteobacteria; order Burkholderiales; family Oxalobacteraceae; genus Undibacterium; species Undibacterium sp. Tian12W. The sequence goes on along the minus strand of NZ_JBMPPK010000010.1, from coordinate 34,712 downwards.
GACTGTAGTATCTTCATTGTTTTAAGTAATAGGTAGCACTGGGAGTAGAAGCGAGAATGCCGGTCAGTTTTATGAGAAGTAAGTTCTGCGCATCTCGCTGCAAAAACCTCAGTGCTTTGTTTGCGGTGGCTGGCCTGCTGGCCATGCAATCTGCAAACAGTCTGTCTGCTACCCCTGCTATCCCTACCACGCCTGCTTCGCCTGCTGCATCAGTTCCACCAGCAGCATCTACGCCTTCAGCGGCGTCAGCACCATCAACACCAATCAAGCCACCTGTCAAACCAAAAATCATCAGCGACTGGTGTACGCCACTGGTAGCACGCTTGCCCAAGGTCAGCCTGACTGACTGCAAGAACAGCAAACTGAGTCCTACTGGTGCCAATTCTCTCAATGGTTTCCCGGTACTATTCCGCGATATCAAGGCAGATGCCAAACACCCGCAAGCGATACGGGTACTGCTGCTGGGTGGCATACATGGCGATGAACAGACGGCGTCTTCCGTTGTGTTCAAATGGATGGAAGCCATGCAAAAAAGCCCGTTGGAATTCAACTGGCGCGTGGCACCTGTGGTCAACCCTGATGGCCTGCTGGCCCCCAAGCCACGCCGCGTCAATGCCCGTGGCATAGACCTGAACCGCAACTTCCCCACGCCCAACTGGCAAAAAGAAGCGCCAAGCTACTGGGCCCGCGTGACACGCAGCGACCCGCGTCGCTATCCAGGCAAGGCACCGATCTCTGAACCGGAAAGCCGCTGGGTGTATGAAACCATAGAAAAGTACAAGCCCGACGTCATCATCTCTGTCCACGCCCCTTTTGGCGTACTCGACTTTGACGGCCCAACCACTCCACCGAACCGCTTTGGCCGCCTGATCTATAATCGCGTCGGTGTCTATCCCGGCTCACTCGGCAATTACAGCGGCCTGCACAAAGACATCCCGGTGGTCACCATAGAACTGCCAAACGCCACGCAAATGCCGCCAGACGCAGAAGTACAGCGCATCTGGCAAGACATGCAGACGTGGATACGGCAGAACGTGGCGACACCGTTGAAGACGGCACGTAATCCTTGAATTTGCATCTGCATTAACTACATCGTTTATCCTGTGGACTTACTGTGCAGTCTCATCTTCGATTAAGAAAGCCATGGTCCGGTTTTTGTCCAGCATCCATTGCTGCGCCAGACTTTGCACTTTGCTCAGGGATATCTTCTCTGCACTATCCCTGACTGTGAAATACCAGCTCCAGTCATTGGCAACCAGGTAAAGCGGCAATGCTACGGCATAACGCTCTGCGTCATTCTTGCGGGACTGAAAACCCTTGAGCCACTCTGGCTTGGCACGATCCAGTTCAGCCTGAGTAAAAGGATGTTCCAGAATGTCTTTTTCCAGACTCAGGAGTCTGGCTTTGGCATCGGGCAGCAAGTTACCCGATCCATATGGCAATAGGGACCTGACAAACAGGATACTGTCATCCAGATAAGGCGTCACATAAACGCCGATTTTTTCTGTCATCGTGGCATCTGCAGATTTTTTCTCCTGACACCGGTCTTTGAGTATGCTGGCAATCAAATGAACCGCAACAAAATCTGGATCACCAACAGGCACAACACGATAGGCACTGATCATGCCCGGCGCAGTGCGCCTATAGCTCAGGCTGATTTCTTGCGCGGCAAGCTGGGTAATCTTTTCAAATCGCCTGTGCTGAAGAACAGATTCAGGTTTGGGTATGCTGGCAAAGCGGGCTTGAATTAGCTCCAGCATTTCTGTATTGTCAAAATTGCCGGCGACAATCAGGCTGGCATTATCGGGCCGGTAATAGCTTTGCCAGAATATTTTAAGTTTATTCAGGTTGGCATTCGCCAGATCACTTTTATCACCCAGAGTATTGCGCCCGCTTGCCTGGCCTGGCCGCATGGCAATCACAGTTTTTCGCAATAAACTTGCATCATGTTTGCTGCTCGTGTTGCCTATCTCTTCATAGACTTCCTGCAATGCGGTCTTCAAACTGGCTTCACTATAATTGAACTGGCTCATGCGCTCGGCATCCAGCGCGAGTATCCATTCCAGCTCTTTGCGGCTGCTGATGTTTTTTGTTCTGTAGTACGTATAGTCGCTGCTAGTAATACCCAAGCGACTGATATGTTTTTCTTTTAAATCATCTTCCAGTCTCGGATAGAGCAAAGAACTGCGCTGCGCGACAAAATGCTCAAACATATGCGCCAGTCCCGATTGCCCTTCCAGCTCACCTGCACTGCCTGTGCGGTACACCAGATTCACGACATAAAGGCTGGATTTGGCATCAGGCATAAGCAGTATCTGCAAACCATTCTTCAACTGATACTCATGTACGCCCTCAATACTGCGGACAAAGCGCACTTGCGTGTCATTACTTACTGTTGTTCCTACTTTTTCCGAATCCGCGGCAAAGCTGCCTGCCTGCACTTGCCAAAAAAGGCTGAGTAACAATATTCTTGAAAAAATACGAGGAGTCATAGATATGAAGGCACTTTAAAAATTAGTATGATTTAAAAAATTTTACTTAAGGTTTCCCTTGTCAGTTACCTGAAAAAATATCGGGAAATTCTCATCAACTGCTTTTGCTTAAGAAGTGCCGTCAAGAATGAATTGACTTTAAGCAAACTCTAATAATATCCTTGTGTTACTATTTATTCAACATCAATCCGGTGTTGACGTGTTGTGATGAACTCAAGGACCTGAAGGAACTTATGAAATCCATTCAATCGATATTGGCATGCCTGCTCTGCGCCACAGCAACCGTCAGCCACGCTGGAATATTGTGTGCAACAGCAAAAAATACGCAGGAAGAAGCCCAGTGCATGACTGCCGAAGTGAGCAAGGCAGACAAGAAGCTGCAGACCTACCTGCAAGCTGCCAAAAGCCGCATTGACAGAACTCCGGACGTCAAGCTCAACCTCGATAACGCGCAAAAATCCTGGGAACAATATCGCTCCGCCCATTGTAGTGATGTCTATACTTATTGGGCACAAGGCAGCGTGCGCTATCGCCAGTCTGCCCAGTGCCAGCTTGACCTGACACAAAACCGTACCCATGATGTGTGGCAAGCCTACCTGACCTATGCAGACAGCACGCCACCTGTACTGCCCCGTCCCTGAAGCCTAAACCTTAAGCCAGCGTGGCGGACAGGTAGGTTTTGATAATCGGTTGTACAATGCAATGCTGTTTTATCCGGCGTTTCATACATACCCCACGAAGAAACCTTACAGGAGAACACCATGCAGCTTCGCGAAGACTTTAATAGCCTGGTTGGTAGCACTGAAGATAGTACGGCAGTCAACCGCCGCAGTTTCATGCAAACCGCAGTTGGTGTCGGCTTTGCCGCAGCAGTTGCACCAGTGAGCGCGCAAACCATGATCAAGACTGACCGCGCCGGTCTGACAGATGGCGTGGCAAAACTGACTGTCGCCGGTGCAGAAGTACCTTTGTACTTTGCCAAACCCGAGGGCAAGAGCAATTTGCCAGTGATACTGGTGATTTCCGAAATTTTTGGTGTGCATGAACATATTGCCGATGTCGCCCGCCGCTTTGCCAAACAGGGTTATCTGGCGATTGCGCCTGAATTGTTTGTGCGCCAAGGCGATGCAAAAAATGCTGCCAGCGTGGCCGAACTAATCAAGGAAATTATTTCCAAAGTGCCTGATGCGCAAGTCATGGGTGATCTCGATGCTTCAGTTGCATGGGCAGCCAATAATGGTGGTGACACCAAGCGCCTGGGTATCACTGGCTTTTGCTGGGGCGGCCGGATTACCTGGATGTATTCTGCCTACAACCCGAACGTCAAAGCCGGGGTGGCCTGGTATGGCAAGCTGGTCGGCGATGCCACGTCACTGACGCCCAAGCACCCTATCGATATCGCCGCCAACCTGAAAACACCTGTGCTGGGCCTGTATGGTGCCAAGGATCAGGGCATTCCGGTAGAGTCTGTCTTCAAGATGGAAATGGAACTCAAAAAGGGCAATAGCAAATCAGAATTCAAGGTTTATGAAAATTCTGGCCATGCCTTCAATGCTGACTATCGCCCCAGCTATAACGAAGCCGATGCCAAGGATGGCTGGGGCCGTGCGCTGGCCTGGTTCAAAGCCAATGGCGTAGTGTAATCAATATCCCTCTGTCACAAGCGGATCTGGTGCAAGCTACCTGCCAGATCTGCCTCTTTCATCTTATCCCAGGACTACAGCATGCACACTTACGACTATGACTTATTCACGATAGGCGGCGGTTCTGGTGGTGTGCGGGCCAGCCGCTTTGCGGCACAGTATGGTGCCCGTGTTGCATTGGCTGAATCCGGCCCACTGGGCGGCACATGCGTGAACGCAGGTTGCATCCCTAAAAAACTGATGTCGTATGCCGCGCACTACCATAATGACTTTGAAGAGGCTGCCGGCTTTGGCTGGAGCGTAGGTGAGCAACGCTTTGACTGGGCTACCCTGATCGCCAACAAGGACAAGGAAATCGCCAGGCTCAATGGCATCTACAGCCAGATATTGACGAATGCCAATGTGGATGTCATCGCTGGCCATGCGCAGATAGTGGATGCGCACACGGTGGTGGTGAACGGTAAAAGCTATAGCGCACATAATATCCTGATCGCTACTGGCGGCCACCCCATCAAACCAGAATTACCAGGCAGTGAACTGGGCATTACGTCGGACGAATTCTTTCACCTGCCTGCCCTGCCGCGCCATGCGTTAGTACAAGGTGGTGGATATATTGCGGTAGAGCTGGCCTCCATCCTCAACGGTCTGGGTTGCAAGGTCACACTGGTGCAACGCGGGATGCAAATCTTGCGCAGCATGGATGCTGACCTGGGGCATTTCCTGATTGCTGAAATGCGCAAGAAAGGCGTGGATATTGTGCTTGATACCAGCATTGTTTCCATAACTGTACAAGGTGACAGCAAACAGGTAGTGCTGAGTGATGGCCGCACCCTGGATAGTGACTGCATCCTGTTTGCTACAGGCCGCAAACCCAATGTCAGAGGACTGGGGCTGGAGAACGCCGGCGTGCTGGTGCGCGAGAATGGCGCCATCAGCGTGGATGAGCACTTCGCCACCAATATCCCGCATATCTATGCCATAGGCGATGTCATCGACCGCGTAGCACTGACCCCGGTAGCGCTGGCAGAGGGCATGGTTGTTGCAGCCAACCTGTTCCAGCATGGCCGCAAGCTGATGTCCTATGAAAATATTCCCACTGCCGTGTTCAGCCACCCGAATGTCGCCACCCTGGGCATGACTGAAGCCAAGGCACGTGAAAAACATGCCCATGTCAGAATCTTCAAAAGCGAATTCAAGGCACTCAAACACACGCTGTCTGGTTCCAGCGAACGCTGCCTCATGAAAATGATCGTCGATGCCGATACCGACCGTGTACTAGGCATGCACATGGTAGGGCCGGACGCTGGCGAAATCATTCAGGGCTTTGCAGTGGCAATGCAATGCGGCGTGACCAAGGCACAGGTCGACGCCACCATAGGCGTGCACCCTACTATTGCAGAAGAGTTTGTGACGATGCGGACGGCAGTAGTTTAGTTTGATGTGACTGCCTGTTTAAAGAAATATTGCTGAAATTATTTCAGCTAGCGTGCGATTAACAGAGCATAGTCGCACGCAAATTAAACATCGCGAACCATTCGTTTGCGCGTCAAGGGGGAACCGTGTGATCCACTCTTACCCCAATTCCAGTTCTCTTCGATCCAGATGAAGCTGTTTCAGCCTGACTTATAGACCAAATATCTTTCGATCACACTGCAGTCTGTCGTCCTCTTTTTCCAATTTTTCACAGTTGCGCATACGTGGTTTTAATTCTGTCAGTTCGGTATATTTTTGATTGCTCTCTATCGCCGCGCATTTCCTTAAGTTGTACACATAAATATAGGTAGTGTCGACATCAGGATTTTCAAAAACCTCGTTGATTATTGCTGGCATTACCCGCAAAGTAAGCTGGTCATTCTGCAATCCAGTTTTTACGAGAGCGCTGACACTTTCTTTTGACATTCCCTTGTCTCTGGCAACGGCGACATTGGATGCAGACTGTCCGATATTTTCACACAGAGGCACACGCACCAACGGGTTCCATGCAGACCGTGGGTTTCTTTCGAGATAGTTGGCAATATAGCGTTTATCTGCATTTTGGCCTTTGTAATGCGAACAGGCATCAACAACTGCAGCTTGAGCCGCGCCACGCTGGATGGTCTGATCTGCATAAATAATCTCATAGATTTTGCCAACAACTGCGATGTATTCAGACAGCAAATTTGCCGGAATTTTAAGATGACGATTCATCGATGCCTTGACCATCTCAAATGCCGTTGCCTCCGGCATTGCAGAATCACGTCCGTCTACTGCGAAATCTGCATACATATCCAGGTTAGAACAAACCGTCAGGGTTTCTTGGTTGACAGGATTTTGGCTGCTTTGGTCTGCTGCCTTCACGGCAAATGGAAGCACCATGCTCAGAATAAAAAAGAGGGAAAATATTTTATTTTTCATTTTTTGAATACCAAGTTTAGAAATAGTCAGGCTAATTAACACCACTCCACTGATCCCGACGACAAAGCGACACATGGATGACAGCCAGGTAAGGTGCGTTTCAATGCACCAGCTGTGATAGCCATGATGATAGATCGAGAACAGTGGCAATGTAAAATCAGTGCGTTAAAACGCCCCCTACAGGCAGCTTGTTTGTCGCATTTATAGTGTTCACAGCATTCCCGATTTGTTCAATCAATGTATCCCAACGTAGATGCCAAAGGATCTATCTTTTCCCATTGGTCTTGTCTGGGGATTGCTTTCGCCCGCAAAATCAGCGCATTGGCTTCGGCAATCTGGCCTTTGCGCCGGGTCAGTTCAGCCAGCCTGATCAGCACCAGCGGCAATCGCTTGCCAGCTTTCTTTTCCTGCACCAATAAAGATGCGCGCAACAGCGGTTCAGCTTCAGTGTCGCGCCCCAGTTTCAGATAAATCACTGCCTGATCATCCAGCAAGGCGGTTGGTTCACCGTGGGTAGCCCAATATCCTCCCGGCATAGGGTCTTCAGGCATTTGTGCAATGGTCTCAGTGCGCCTCTGTTCCATTGTTTGCAGCAGGGCCAGCGCTTTTTCGTATTTTCCTTCCCGCATGAAATGGGCTGCAATACGGCGCCCTGCCTCATAGGGATTGAATGGCTCCAGCACCAGCATCAGTGGACTCTCTTCCCAGGGAGCCTGCGCTGAAAAATTGAGTTTCTTCAGCAATTGCTCAAGCAAGATTTCAGCTTCGCTACCTCGCTGCAAGCCTATCAAGGCGGCGCAGCGCATCAGTACAAGCTCGTCAGGCTCGCCATCAGGTTTGCTCAATTTTTCCCAGATGAAGGAATACTGGTCCAGATAGCCCAAGGCCTCTGCATACTCATGCTTGCTCAGGGCAAGATTCGCCAGATTGATATTAATCATGGCGCCAAACAAACTGGCGCTCATATCCGCATCTCTTACTGCGAATTTAGTTTGTTTGCTAAATTTTAGTGCAAGCAGGTTAAATTTTTTCGCGTCAGAAAAATCTCTCGCCCAATATGCCAGTTTTGCTAACATAACATAAGCGACTAGCTGGTCACCAAATTCTCGCTCACTTGCGGGTGGCTTTGCTTTTTGCAGATAGTCGGCCAGGCGCTTCCAGCATTTGGATACAGGTACTGGCTCACAAACTGGTGAATTATCTAGTTGTGCTTCCTGATTATTCTTCGTATTGTCTGCCGCCTGAGCCAGGTCAAAAGCGAATAACAACATCAGAGAATATACTATCCATTTTTTCATTTATATGTCTTTGGTGAAGGCGATAGCAGGACAAAAGTATATAGTTCAAAGAAATATCGCTGGCATTTCGCAGCATTCCTGTTTGAACCGATTACCAGCAAGGCTGCAATACTTATTTTCATTTCTGACGATGCGGTACATTTCAGTTGCGCAGGCTAGCGCCCTTTACCGGAAGTAGCCATCAATTCGATGGCTTGATTTTCTGATATACCCTTCCAGTGCCCTGATCAAACACCCAAATTTGCTCCAACTGGAATACCAGAGCATTACCGGCATAAGTTCCTTCTGTCATCCGGGAAGCAGAAGGGCTTCGGACATGCAGGTAACTCTGTATGAATTGCGGTACCAGGTGCCCAACATACAGTATCCTTAATCTGCTTTTAGCGAGGCGTGCCTCATCTGCCGTTATGTTGAAATCGGGCCTTACTCGTTGCCAAGCGCGGGTATTGGCGATATTCAAAGCGCAAACACGGTACTGGAAAAGATCGACATAAACTTCAATACCAGAGGCACTTCTTGTTCGACCTTTGCTGGCACCTTCGTACGTTTGATTAAGCGTCCTGCTACTTAATATCTCAGTTTTTGCGCTACTCAACTGACTGTAATCTCCAATCTCAAATGAACCACTCATCTGGGCTTTGTCTGCATCATAATTGAATTCCAGCACGTTTCTTGGTACGACAAAAGCCAGCGTGTCGGACAAGCGCAATTGACCACGCAAACCGGCGTTTGCCATTTGCCCAACCCTGCTCTGATAATCTGCAGTTGACTCAAATTCGTCTTTGATCAAACGGAGTTTTTTGACATCTGCGACGATATCTCCACATACTTGCCCGGTATAAGCAGGAGTCAAAGCTTCAAGCTTGTCATCAAAAGGCATCAGTGCAGGAGAGCTCTCATTTCCAGAAGCCCCGACACCACTGGTCTGGGCGCAGGCAGATAACATCAGTAATAAGGCTGCGGAAAAAATACTCTGTATTGTTTTCATCTTCGGGATTGGTAGTAGTGAGATAGATTGTGAATTGACAACGGCATTCATTATAGCCAAGGAACCATAGGACCCGGCGAATAATGCACATCCCGATGTTGACAATAGAACCAACTTGATTTGCAGAAAACCTCACAATATGCTTTAATTTGCAACCTGGTTGCAAATTCCCGAGGCTTAAAATTCACTCCACGCTGTTATCCATCCTGTTTGCTACCACGATTGCTGGTGTATTAAGCATCACTGCGGCTGCCATTTTTTCGTTTTCGCTGTTGTCCAAAGTTGTAGAACGCATGGTCAGTTTGTCGGTCGGTATCATGCTATCGACTTCCTTGCTGCATGCCCTGCCTGAGGCTTTTGAGTCTGGGGCGGACACCCGCACGCTGTTTGCTTGTTTGCTCGGCGGCTTGCTGGCTTTCTTTTTGCTGGAAAAATTCGCCATCCTGCGGCATTCACATCATCACGAGGGCGACGGCCACCATCATGAACATGGTCATGATGCGCATGAAGCGGGCAAAGCTGGCTGGATGATTTTGGTGGGTGATGGTCTGCATAATTTTACCGATGGCATTTTGATCGCGGCAGCTTTCTTGGCCAACCCCAAACTGGGCCTGGTGACTGGTCTGGCGATCATTGCCCATGAAATCCCGCAGGAGATAGGTGATTTTATCGTCTTGTTAAACGCTGGCTTCAGCCGCATGCGCGCTTATATGTATAACCTGATCTGCAGCATGATGGGTGTGGTCGGTGGTGTGCTTGGCTATTACACGCTGGAAAGCGCCAGCGGCATGATCCCGTATGTGCTGGTATTTGCGTCTTCCGGTTTTATATATATTGCGGTCAGTGACCTGATGCCGCAGATGCAGAGACGGGCGACGCTGAAAGAAACGATACCGCAGATTATCCTGGTGTCACTTGGGGTGGTGTTGGTATTGTTTGTGACTAGTCACAGGTAGTCATTGAAATTTGCGCGTCTCGTAGGTTGGGCTACGCCTCATCAGCCCAACACTGGGCCTCCATCAACGTATACGTCATTTAAACGCCGAGTGTTGGGCTGGTGAAGCGTAGCCCAACCTACGCATATCATCGGCTCAAACTCCACTCAACGCTCCACGGGCCTGGACGCATCTGCACACCACTCACTCCACGATCCCGGATACAAGGCGGCTCCCTGCAAACCCGCCACTTCCAGTGCCAGCAGGTTGTGGCAGGCGGTAACACCAGAGCCGCATTGCATGATGGCCTGGCTGGCATCGCCAACTACTGCAGACCACTCCTGCTGCAACTGCTCTGCGGATTTGAAACGGCCATCGGCTTGCAGATTGTCTTTGAAGAAGCGGTTTTTGGCGCCGGGGATATGGCCGCCGACTGGATCGATCGTTTCATTCTCACCGCGGAAACGATCAGCAGCACGGGCATCGACCAAGGTTTTGGCAGCGCCGCTGATATTTGCCAGTACCTGACTGACATCGACTGTGCCCACCAATGTTGCCTGTTCGCTGATATTGCCACTGCGTGCAGCAGGCACTTCAGTCGTGACAGGCTGGCCGGATGCGATCCAGGCTGGCAAGCCACCATCCAGCACCGCCACGGCCTTGTGGCCTACCCAGCGCAGCATCCACCACAGGCGCGCTGCAAACATGCCGCCGTGGGCGTCATACACGATGACCTGGCTGTCATTGTTAATGCCCAGGGCTTGCAGGGTGGCGATGAAATCAGTTTTTTCAGGCAGAGGATGGCGGCCACGGAAGACACCATCTGCACCAGTTTTGGCAGCCGACAGGCGTTGGTCCAGATGAACGAATTGCGCACCGGGGATATGTCCCTGGTCATAAGCTGCCTGGCCTGCATTGGTGTCCATCAAATCATGGCGGCAATCCAGCACGACCCAGTTGGTGTCGGCAATGTGGGATGCCAGCTCTGTTGCACTGATCAATGTGGTGTACATCTTGGTCTCCTGAAAAAATAAGCTGATGATTATTCTGAACTGATGGCATCGCCGGGTATGGATTTGCGATTGGTCTTGGCATTATAGAATGTTGCGATGAGGCCGCTGCATAAAATCACGGCGATACCCACCCAGCTTAACCAGGCAAGGCTGACTTTCCAGATCAGCACATCCCAGACGCTGGAAAACACAATGCCCACATATTGCAGGTTGGCTGTGACCAGGGTATTACCTAGCCGGTAGGCGCGTGTCATGGCCATTTGCGCGCTCGCGGCTGTGACGCCTATCGCCAGCAAGAGCATGATGCCCCTGCTGTCCAGGTGATGCCAGGTAACCTCACCGGCTGCAGCATATACAGATTTGCCGATCAGGGTACCCATCAAGCCAGCCACGGCACAGGTCAGGGAGAAATAAAACACCACGCGGTATTCAGGCTCGCCCAGCAAACCCATTTGCCTGACTTGCATATACGCCCAGGCTGCCAGCATGCCAGATATCAGGGCAAGCACGCCCCCCATGATCTGGTCATTGTGTATGCTGGGGCGCAGCAGCAAGACCACACCGACAAAGCCCAAAAGGATGGCGGCAATGGGTTGCCAGGTCAGGCCGCGCTGCTTGCGCCACCATGCACTTGTCAGCAAGATGGCGGCGATCCAGATGGGTGACATGTAATTCAGTGTCACGGCCATTGCCAGCGGCAATTTGCCCAGAGCATAAAACCATAACCATAGTGAGATGACGCCGACGCCGCCGCGCACCAGGTGATGTCGAGGCATGCCTGTTCTTAAAGTACCACCCTGAACCCTGACCAGCATGGCGATCATCAGCATACCTATCGCACCACGATAGGCGACGATTTCAGCGGTGGAATAATCAACCGATGCCAGCTTGACGCAAACACCCATGATGGAAAACAGAAAGCTGGCAACCAGCATCCATAAAGACTGCATAAGAACTCAACTCCAAACTCAACGCCAAAAGATAAGGGAGGCACGGGCCTCCCTTAAAATTCTACATTACACTGCAATTTTTCTTCGGTACCATTCATGGAAGTGCTGCATGCCATCTTCCATAGGTGATTGGTAAGGGCCGACTTCATTGACACCACGGTCAAACAATATCTTGCGGCCGGCATCCATGCGCTGGCCGATCTCATCATCCTCGACGCAGGTTTCCATATACGCTGCACGTTCCGCTGCGATAAAGTCGCGCTCAAACAGCACGATTTCTTCAGGATAATAAAACTCAACCACATTGCGGGTTTTGCCAGTCGCCGTTGGCCACAGGGTAGATACCACCAGCACATGTGGATACCATTCAACCATGATGTTGGGGTACAGGGTCAACCATATCGCGCCGTACTTGGGTGCTTCACCATCACGGAACTTCAGCACCTGTTCTTGCCAGCGCTGGTAAGTCGGCGAGCCAGATTTTTGCAAGCCCTTGTGCACGCCTACGGTTTGCACGCTGTAGTCTTCGCCGAATTCCCATTTGAGGTCATCGCAAGAGACAAAACTGCCCAGGCCAGGATGGAAAGGCTCGACGTGATAATCTTCCAGATAGACTTCAATGAAAGTCTTCCAGTTGTAATCACATTCATGCACTTCGACATGGTCGAGCATATAGTCAGTGAAATCCAGATCCTCGGTGACGCTGAGTTTGGACATGCGTTCCATGACGTTGTAGCCGTTTTGCTCGAACAGCAGGCCATTCCAGTTTTGCAGCGGCGTGCGCTGTAAATTCAGGCAGGGTGTGTCAGCAAAATGCGGCGCACCGATGAGCTCGCCTTTGAGGTCATAGGTCCAGCGATGCAGCGGGCAGACAATATTATTGGTATTACCGCGCCCATTGAACATCAATGCCTGGCGGTGACGGCAGACATTCGACATCAGTTCTATGCCTTGCGCACTACGCACCAGCATGCGGCCTTCGTTTTCGGCAGCAAGCGTGGCAAAGTCGCCGACATTGGGCACCATGAGTTCATGGCCGACATAACGCGGACCAGAATGGAATAAATCTTTGATTTCGCGCTGTAACAGCGTTTCATCAAAATACACGTAAACCGGAAGTTGCGCGTCAGAACGCGCGAGTGTAGACAAAGAAGCCAGATCGGACATCCCCACCCCCCAAATTAATTTGCACCAACCTAAGAGAGAAAGAATCCACAAAAACCTGTTCCGTAAGGATTTTCAATCCCAACGAAAATTCAAACGATCAAACGACTTGAAGAGGAAATTTTGGACAGAACCGGGGATTATACCCGAACCTGAAAAAAATGGTCTGAAAGGATAATGAAATGATATAAAAAGTTCAGGATTTAGCGGATTTGCCGGGTATGGGGCTTTCAAAGCTGGACTGACGAACTGCTTTTCCCTCAGGAGCAAACCAGGCAAGACGGGCAAGCCTGGCTTGCCCACACCACGCTCAACTTGCCTGCAAGACAGCCTGTAACTGCCGCAAAGACAGGGCCGATTCGTCTGCAATACGACGGCGCAAGACCAGGAAGTTGAGGATTTTTAGCAAGGGATTGGGTAAGTCATAATGCAGATGTCTTTCAAATAAGGTTCCCGCTGAGGTTTCTGATAATTGATAACTGACTGTCAGACGAGCACCATTATCGACTTTTGCCTGCCCGGTCCAGCGGCGCTGATCCAGATATTCGGTCACCGTCCAGACCAGATGCCCGGTGCGGCCACCGGCGCGTACATCTTCTTCAAACCGGGTACCGTTGGTGGCGATGCTGGCATGATCCATATACAGCTTCAGCGATGAGGGATGCCAGTCTGGCCAGTGCGTGGGCGTGCAGGCGTAGTCAAACACTTGCCGGATCGGGCGCTGTATCTCTATGGCATTGTAGATATGTGTAGTCATGGCATGCTTTCAGCTGCGGTCCAGCGCAGCGCGGGTATAGGCTTCGACATGGTCGAGCAGCTTTTCTGTGGCGGCAACGGCGCCATCTGCATCGCCACTGGCGATGGCGTCGGCCAGGTCAGCATGGGTCATGGCGGTGACATGCAGGATGTCTTCAAACTGTGCCTGTATCTTCCAGAAACGGCGTGTCAGGGCATGCATGCGCTGCAAGGCAGAGACCAGAAATTCATTGCCTGCCACGACAAACACAAGCCGGTTAAAAGCCGCATCGGTCTCGCCGAGGATAAGTTCATCTGCCTTGCTGGCGGCCTGGCGAAAGCCTTCTGCCAGACTACGGAACTGTGCGCGTTCACCCTTGCTCGCCTTGCGGGTGGCGATGCGTATCAGGCTGGATTCCATGACACGGCGCGCTTCTATCAAACGCATCTGGCATTGCAGATCGACTTCACTGACTATCATGCCTCGCCTGGGCAAGACCTTGACCAGCCATTCCTGCGCCAGTCTTTGCAAGGCTTCACGCACGGGTGTACGGCCAAGATCAAGATATTCACAGAGTTCACTTTCAGTAATCGCCTGTCCGGGTTTGAGGTCCAGCGAGACGATGCGCAATTCCAGCAGGCGATAAGCACGCGCGGCTTGCGACTCGTTTTTGATAACAGGAAAAAGCTTGCTGAATTCTGTTTTATCCATGGTCTGTTGATGAGGTAAATGGCCGTTGTTTCATAGGGTTTTATTTGGCATCAGGGGACAACACCGCCACGCTCACTGGCTGCAGCGGTGCTTGCACATGTGGCACCGGGGGCTGCATACCCAGCTCCTGATAACGCCTCGCCACTTCCGGTTTCAAGTGTTGCGAAGCATAGCCATTGAAGACGGTGCCCAGCAAACTGCGCTGCAAATCGGAGGTGCCCAGCAGCCAGTCGGCAAAGGGAAATGTCAGGTTCATATTGTAGTCGGTCATCAGTGTCTGGGTGTGGTGCACCATGTGATTCCTGCGCATGGTATTCACCAGTGGCAGATGCCTGACCACGCTGTTTTCATCGACATGACAAAGAAAATGCATGGCTTCATACAAAAGATAAAAAGCGATGGCAGTGGCAAATACGATGTAAGCAAGATTACGTCCCGCCACCAGAGCACAGACCAGGCCAAGCAAAACGCTTTGGATAGCGATCAACACAAAAGCATAGGCCGGGAAAAATACGATACGGTATTCACGCGTGCTGGCTACCCGCATTTCTTCATGGGTGAAGTAATGATGATGTTCTTTGGTGTGGCGATGCCAGATCAATTGTGACAAACGGTTCTTGCCACGCTTGTGCAAGCGGTTCTTGTGCACATACCACTCGTTCAGATTGGCAAACAGCAAGGTCGCTGGCACACCCAGCCAGGCCCAACTGGCGGCCTGCACCTGATTGAGTGCCGCCACAATGAGGGCAATACCCAGGCCAAATACAAACAGGCCGTGCAAGACGCCATTGTAATAAGGGCTGGTCGCAGCCTGATACTGGCTGCGGAACAGACGCTGCTTTTCATCCATGTTGTCACCTCCGGATAATTTTATTTATTTTGAAGATCAACTGATATATCACATGTTCATCATATACCAGTTTTAAAAAATTAAAAGCATCCGTGTATAAATTTTTGTTCAGGCTGGTTTAACGCACACGGTAGTTGCAGCTGGCGCCCAAGACTGCGCGCCCGGATAAGGACTACCCTCATTTGACTACAAGCGGAAGCAGATGACTCAGGCAAGATTGATGACTGGCTGCGCAATACAGACATGAGATGAAGACGCGGGAAACACCACAAGAGTGAAGTGGCAGCGGAGAAGTAGCAGCAGAGCGCCTGTTGTGGTGAACCGACAAACTTGCCCGCCAAAAACGCAAGGCTGCATTTTAGTGAATTTCATCTAAAACCCCGCAACAACTTGCCTTGCTCAGGCAACTACAGAGTGCATATAAATGATTTAACTATTTATGGGGGCGCTTGTGTCGTCACAAATTCCCAACACTCTTCATTTTCCAGGCTCATTTATGTTGCATAGCAACTTGCTAATCAAGCCTGACAAACCTAGCCTGAGCTTGCCATATCAAGACCTGCTCACAGAAGCGGGCACATAGGCACCGCTGCGTTTCATTTCAACGATAACAATGAAAGAGACAAAATGAAAAAACAAATGGTAAAAAGTGTAGTGATGTTCGTCATGGCCATGATGGTGTTACCAGCACCATCGTGGGCAGCAGGTTACACGGAGACAAAATATCCCATCGTGCTGGTGCACGGCCTGTTCGGTTTCGATAACATCGGCCCGGTAGATTACTGGTATGGAATCCCCTCTGCCTTGCGCAGCGATGGTGCCAAGGTCTATGTCACCCAGGTCGCGGCTGCCAACAGCACCGAAGTCCGGGGCGAACAATTGCTGGCTCAGGTCAAACAGATACTGGCAGTCACAGGCGCAAGCAAAGTCAACCTGATAGGACATAGCCATGGTGGCCCCACCATACGTTATGTGGCTTCTGTCAGGCCTGACCTGGTGGCGTCAGCTACCTCAGTAGGCGGTGTCAACCGTGGCTCCAAGGTGGCAGACGTCTTGCTTGGTGTAGCACCGGCAGGTTCCTTGTCGAACACCGTACTGGTGTCGATCACGAATGGTCTGGCACAAGTCATCAGCTTCCTGTCAGGCAAACCCACCATGTCGCAAGACTCTCTGGCCGCAGCCAATTCGCTGAGCACGGCTGGTTCACTGAAGTTCAACGCCAAATACCCTGAAGGCGTACCAACGACAGCTTGCGGTGAGGGTGCCTACACGGCACGCGGTGTAGCGTATTTCTCGTGGAGTGGTGCCAAGCCCTATACCAATGTGCTCGACATCATAGACCCAGCCCTGGCACTGACTTCACTGGCTTTCTCAGGTGAAAAAAACGATGGCCTGGTCGCCAGTTGCTCCAGCCATCTGGGCAAGGTAATACGTGATGACTATGCAATGAACCACCTGGACGAAGTGAATCAGACCATAGGCCTGATAAATATCTTTGAAACCAATCCGGTTACCCTGTATCGTCAACATGCAAACCGCCTGAAAAATCAGGGCCTGTAAATCTGTAATACAGCCTCTGAATGTAGTCCCCGCAACAAGATGCAAACTTGAACAAGGAGCGGTAGTCTATGAGAACAGCCAATCTGGCATTTGCTGGCGCGACGGCCCTGGTCGTCGCGGTTTTTTTCGTTTTTACTTCCCTCAAATCAGAGAGCAATAACGAGCCTATCAAACAACGCAAGAGCGATCAAAGCTTTGACTTTGTCCGCTCATTTGAAGGCACTACCCGCGATGGCAATATCAGCCAGAGCGACATGAACCAATTACAGGTCAGTGCAGAATTTCGCCTGCTATTTGATTACTACCTGGCAGCGACCGGCGAGAAAAAACTGCCAGAGATACGCGCCGAAATTGAAAAAGTACTGGATCAAAAACTCAGCGGCAATGCTGCCCTGCAAGCCAAGAACCTGCTGGCCCGCTACATCCAGTACAAGGAAGCCCTGGTCAGTGTAGAAGCCAATGCACAAAACATCAGCGCGGGTAAAACCAGCATGGCCGCAGCAGCCCGCCAGCGCTGGTCTGCCATGCAGCAAACCCGCCAGCGCTTCTTCAGCGAAAAAGAAAATCAGGCCATGTTCGGCTTTGATGACGCCTACGACATCGATGCCCTGAACCGACTTGATGTCGCTGAAAATGCCAGCCTCACCACCGAACAGAAACAGGCACAATTCAAAGCCCTGGACGATGCCTTGCCCGCTGCCTTGCGCGAAGAAAAGAATGCCCCCTACCAGGTCATACGTTTGGAAGAACAGGCCGCCAATCTGCGCGCCACTGGTGCCAGTGAAGATGACATCTATAAAATGCGCGCCGCCGCCACTTCACCAGAAGCCGCCAGCAGACTCGCCGAAGTCGATAGAGAAGAAAGCATCTGGAAGGCCCGCATACAACAATACCTGGAGCAAAAGAATAAACTGAATACCGAAATGGCATTCCACAGTGCGACCGAAAAACAGACAGCGCTGGATCAGGTTCGCAAGCAGTATTTCAATGCGGATGAACAGCGCAGGTTGCCTGCGTATGAGTGAGATGACTTGAAACTGCACCTTCATCTTCATCAATTGATAAAGATGGGGGCAGTCAATTTTCGTGATTGATGCAGCAAACAGCCATTACGGTGCCATCCCCAACTTGTGCGAAGGCTTCTTCTCATTCGTCACATAAACCACAATATGTGAATCTACCGCCCGGAGCCCTGCCTGTTCAAAGCGGACGTACCATTCACCCTTAAATTTTTCTTTGCTGTTATTCCACTCAGAAAAATAAGTGAATGAGACATGAGCAAGCACGTATTTTTTCATGTCGCGCCGCTGCGCTTTCACCAGAAAATCCCTGGCAGACTCTACAACCTCAGCAGGCTGCAGAACTGGTGCTATTTGATTCAGGGTTTGTGCACTGACTGCTGGTGCTGCAAATGCAACACTCTGCAAAAATAACTGTGCCGTTAACAGACTTACCATCAAATATCTCATCACTTGCCTTTGGAAAAATTGTATTCATCTCGCCAGCCGCATCATCACATTCATCTCAGTAGCGACAGCAGCATATACATCAACATCCTGAAGCGTTTAGCCATTGCGGTCTCGCTTGATCCAATCGTATGCTTATCTTTCTCTTGATCTGATCTTCACAACTCAGGTCCGCTTCGAGCACATTGTTACTACGCCATGCAGGATTCAGAAATTCTGCCACTACCCTTGCGTAGTCATCTTTCGCAGACACACTAAGAACGCCCGCATATCCTGCCCACAGTTTTTTGCCGTAGAGTTGATAGATTGCCCAGTCTTCACCATCGAGACCGTTTTGCTGTCTGATGGCGAGAAATTTTTTTTGATCGGATGAAAATAATACTGTATGTCCAGCCGGAAAAATCCTGCCATCACTGTGGCGCAAGATAACGCCACTGGACAAGGCGTCTTCTGTTTTACCTATGAGATGTACTTTCAAGTTTGCATCATATCCACAATAAAACCAGTGTTTGCCTCCAAGCTCCTCATGAGGTGGCTGGTCAACAAAACGCCTTTTACCATTTGCATACTTCACTTCCAGCACATGCTGGCTTGGCCTGCTAGGCTGATGTCCTTGCATGAGCCTGCCTTCTGCATCGCGTGATTGCAATGCGTCTGAGCAGCTTAGTTGCGTCTCAGCCGCGTTGCTGTCTGCAATCCAGGCTGCAATGATGAACAGGAAGAATAATCTCATGGCAAAGTGTACTAACGATCTTGTCGAGATGCAGTACTGGCAGCAGCACCAGTAGCAAGAACTGACAAATGTCGATCAGCATGAATAAAAAGATAGTGAGTGTGCCATTTTAATGACAACCTGGCACATCATTGGCACTACATGCGGGAAATTTATTTCAGTTGAAGCGCCAGGATTTTACTGCGCACTCAAGAAATGAAAGCCTGTCAAACCAGACTCATCTCTTCTTCGTCCTCATGCTCATCTGGCGTATTTTCCAGAGCTTCGGTCAGGGCGCGATCGACGACGCGGTCGAGTTCGAGTATCTTCGCGCGTTTTTCGCGGAAGGTTTGTTCGAGTTCTTCGGCAGTGACCTGGAAGGTTTTTTCCTTGTCACCGGTAGTGAAGATGTACAGGCTGCGCATGGGGCTGACCCAGGCGAGTTTGACCTTGGTGGTGCCACCGGTTTTTTTGGTGAATTCCAGCCAGACGCCGCGTTCGAGTTCGGTGACGGTATCGACGTGTTCATCTGGTGGTGGTGCTGGTTCGGCTTCTGCCTTGCCTTCTGCTTCTGCGCGTTTTGCTATCCTGCGTTCGGCTGCTTGCTGTGCGACTTCGACAGCGATTTCTATCTGACGCTCTGGCGACAAGTCCAGTGGTGCACGGACGATGGACGCATGGCATTCTGCCAGGTCGGCAAAGAATTGCACGCGGTCTGCATCTTCCCACTTGATCAGGCTTAGCCATTTGTTCAGGCGGGCCAAAATCGCAGGTAGGCGGTTCAATAATTCCTGACGTTGTTGCAGGGTGATCTTGGGCTTGACGCTCCAGATCAGGTCATCCATGGTCTTGATGGCGTCTTCAACAGCATAAGGCTTTTCTTCCTTGACACTATAGGCCAGGGTCAGCACCTTGGTCCAACGATCTTCAAGGAAGGTTTCAACAAAGGCGACGACTTCACCACTACCTACGCGCAAGGACACCTCGTGGGTAGCGGCGATATTGGCCTGTTTGACTTTTTCTTTTTTGAGCGCTGTCTTGATCGGCAGTTGCAATGCCTCTGCCGCTTCTTTCTCTTCTTTCTGGATGAAAGATTCGAGATCGTTGACGACTTCATCAAACAAAGCGACTTCCTGGTCAAACTCTTGCTGCACACGATGAACGTTGCGCTGCATGGTCTGGAACAGCGGATCTTGCTGACCTTTTTTCTGATCCCAGGCCAGGCTGTAACGCGACAGCAAATCAACCAGGCGACGGGCCGGGTGATTTTCCTGGAAGAAGAATTCCTTGTCCATCAAGGCGGCCTTGAGGACAGGTATCTGCAGGACTGAAATCAATTCCTTGATCTGGGTAGGAATGGCCTGATTGCGGAACACGCTGTCAAATACTTGTGACAGCAAATCCAGGGTATTTTTTTCTATACCGGTGTTGGCGATGTTGGCAATTTCCGGCATTTGCTCGCGCATTTGCGAGAGGCGCAATACGTCTTGCGCACCGGCCATCATCTGCTGCAGCTTGACACTTTTTTGCAGCTCAGCGAGTTTTTGGAACAGCTCGGCACGCGCCACTGTCTGCGACTCACCCGACTGGGCAAAACCGGAATAAGGGGTAGAGCCGCCAGCACCTTCTGATGCACCGCCCATCTGGCCTGCACCACCTTGGTGACCGCCAAAATTACCTGAGCTGCCTGAGCCACCACCTGCAAAACCACCTGCTGATCCACCGCCTGCACCCATACCACCAGCGCTGCCATGTCCGCCGCCAGCATGGCCACCGGCTTCATTCGCGGCACCAGCCTGGGCATTGCCAGACAGGAGGTTTCTGAGTTTTTGTGAGATATCGCCAGGAACTGCTTCTTTGCGTTTTTCTGAATTACGGCTACGACGTATGCGGAAGGACTCGTGCAAGTCAGGCAAAATGCCTTTGGCGATCAGCGCTTCATTAAGCGAATTTAAAATCGGTTCAAGGTCAAACAATATATCGGCGCGCAACAGTGGCAACACCAGTTCATGGGTGTTTACCTCTGGATCAAATTCACACCAGGCAGAATAAATCGTGTGCAGGAATATCTCTGGGCGGAAAGGATTTTGCGCAATACTCAGCGCATCATGTTCCATCAAGTGGGCAAAACGCATGTTCAATGCGGCGTATTGCTCGGCACTATCGAGTTCCAGTGTGCGACCAGCCCTGCTCAGAGCCAGTTTTTTGTCCATCTCTTCATAAGTGACCAGGGTCAGGGCGACGTCAGCATTGCTGGCGACGATTTTGACACCTTGCAGGAGAGCCTCGATTTCCTTGCGGAAAGCAGCTTCAAATCCTGCTGAGGTCAGGTAGAAAAAGGCATAGCCATTTTTTTTGAGCAATTGCCCGGCGTTAAAGCTCAGGTTTGCTTCACGCGCATCCATGCTCTGTTCAGACAAAGCGAGAAAGGCATTTGCCAGGCGAGCAGAGAATGCATCTATCTGGGATGCCACCAAATGATTCGCCAGCGGAATCAGACCGCGCAAGACGGCATCACGGGACTGTAGAACAGTACCGGTAGGCTTGGGCAGGTTGGCTGGCGTGGACATGGTGACAAGAGAATCAGGTTATTTTGTTCAAACTAAAATTAGAACAATAAAAGTAAGAAAATTTATCCAAGTAATACTATAGTGCAAATCGCACATTACAATTGCAAAGAATTAAGACAAAGTCATGACACAATTACAGATTCTTTTGCGGCGTATGTTCTTTGTTTCAAGATAGTTGGAAAACAGTTAATCTGCACAAGAATTAATCAAGCTGGATGAACGAACTATATACCGTTAATTTCCACATGGAAATGTTTGAAACGCAATTTCTGTAAAATTTAAGTATAGCTTGAGAACAAATTTCAAAACAGCAACAGCTTCGAGCACATCCCCTAAAATTGATTGCCATCATTGCAATAAACAGTAAATTTCTCGGGATTGCTCTAAAATAGCAGGTTGAACTCTGTTTACCTTGCTTTTCCCGCCGATTTTTACGTTTGGTTTCACTTTTTTTTGTTAACGGCGCGAAACAAACATTTCTTTATGACAAAAAAACAATCAACTGCAAATCTAGCTGTTCCCGCCCATCTGGAGGGTCTGTCCTTTGAAGATGCCATGGCTGAGCTCAACAAGCTCGTCAACAGCATGGAAGCAGGCGAGCTGCCGCTGGAAGCCTCTGTAAGTGCTTACCAACGTGGTTCTGAGCTGGTGAAATATTGTGCATCCCAGCTAGAAAAAGTAGAGCAACAAGTTAAGGTACTGGAAGCTGGCATGCTCAAACCTTTTGCCGATTCTGGCAATCAGGGCGGCAATCAAGGCAATGAGGAATGAGCATGAGTGAACAATTTGGTAACTGGATGCGACAAACCCAGACAGAGTGTGAAACCAGCCTGAAACAGTTTTTGCCGGACGAAAATACAGTCCCACAGCAATTGCATGCCGCCATGCGTTATGCGACTCTGGACGGCGGCAAACGGGTACGTCCCTTATTAGTATATGCAGCAGGCCAGTTGTTTGATGCGCCTGCCGCCTTGCTGAGCCGGGCTGCTGCTGCAGTAGAAATGATCCATGCGTATTCGCTGGTACACGACGACATGCCTTGCATGGACGACGATGCCCTGCGCCGTGGCAAACCCACAGTGCACGTCAAATATGATGAGGCAACCGCGCTGCTGGTCGGTGATGCCTTGCAGGCGCAAGCCTTTTTGGTCTTGTCTGAAGGTGAAGGTGATGCTGGCGCCAAACTGGCCATGCTGCAATTGCTGGCACGTGCTGCCGGTTCTGTGGGCATGTGCGGTGGCCAGGCAATTGATCTGGCCAGCGTTGGCCTCGCCCTGAACCGCGAACAACTGGAGCAGATGCACAGGCTGAAAACCGGTGCCCTGCTGCGCGCTTCTGTATTATTAGGGGCCATGTGTGGCAAAAACCTGACTGCAGATGAAACCGCAGCGCTGGATAGCTATGCTGCCGCCATAGGCCTGGCCTTCCAGGTGGTAGATGATGTGCTGGATGCGACGGCAGATTCTGCCACTCTGGGCAAGACAGCGGGCAAGGACGCGGCAGACAACAAACCTACCTTTGTCAGCCTCATGGGTCTGGAAGCTTCAAGCGCATTAGCCACGCAACTATGCCATGATGCGCATGCAGCCCTAGAGAATTTTGGCGACAGGGCTAGTTTATTGCACGACTTGGCAGATTTGATTGTGCAGCGCCAGGCTTGATTATGATATGGGGTGCAGGTTAGGTAGGGTGCTTCTCGACGCACCATTAAGTGCATGTGTATTGAAATTTTTGGTCGAAAAACGGTGCGTCAAGACGCACCCTGCGAAAAACGGCGGTAGTTTCAAGTTTGTCCCGGCGCAAGCTGGAATCCATCTGCGCAAGATCCATTCACGCAGATGAACCCTGTGAAAAGCAGATTAAGTAGGGTGCGCCATGCGCACCACAGCAATAAAAAAAGTATGACGAACAATAAATTTGGCACAGAGTTCTGCCAAAGACAGTAGCCAGACAGAAGTAAGCACGAACAGCAATGCAGTGCAGGTATGCGATAGCAGCTCTGGCAGTCGGCCAGGTATGTAATAGCCGATCATCAGGGGCGTTTAGCCAAGTAATGAAAAAGAACAATGACGACTTTATTAAACACCATTAATTCCCCCGCTGACCTGCGCAGCATGACGCGCAGCCAACTCAAGCCCCTGGCCGACGAATTGCGCCAGTATGTGCTTGACTCCGTTTCCAAGACGGGCGGCCATTTGTCGTCGAACCTGGGCACGGTGGAATTAACCATCGCCCTGCATTACGTCTTCAATACGCCGGAAGACAGGCTGGTATGGGATGTCGGCCATCAGACCTATCCACACAAGATTCTGACAGGCCGCCGCGACCAGATGCATAGTCTGCGTCAGTTGAATGGCATCTCTGGTTTCCCGCGTCGTGCTGAAAGTGAATACGATACCTTTGGCACCGCACATTCATCGACCTCGATTTCTGCCGCGCTGGGCATGGCACTGGCCGCCCGCACCAAGGGCGAAGACCGCCACGCTGTTGCCATCATCGGTGACGGCTCAATGACAGCGGGCATGGCATTCGAAGCCATGAATAACGCTGGCGTACATGACGATATCAATTTGCTGGTGGTACTGAATGACAATGACATGTCGATTTCGCCGCCTGTCGGCGCACTGAACCGCTACCTGGCGCGCCTGATGTCAGGCAAGTTTTATGCGGCCGCACGCAATGTCGGCAAATCTGTCTTGCCATCACCTGTGCTGGAGTTGGCCAAGCGTTTTGAAGAACATGCGAAGGGCATGATAGTACCGGCCACCATGTTTGAAGAATTTGGTTTCAATTATATAGGCCCTATCGATGGCCATGATCTTGATTCGCTGATACCGACACTGCAAAACATCCGCAATCTTAAAGGTCCGCAGTTCCTGCATGTGGTCACTAAAAAAGGCCAGGGTTATAAACTGGCTGAAGCTGATCCCGTTTTGTACCATGGCCCGGGCAAGTTCAATCCGGCTGAGGGTATCAAGCCTGCAAGCGCACCGGCCAAACAAAGCTACACCCAGGTATTTGGCAACTGGTTGTGCGATATGGCAGCGGCTGATCAAAAGCTCGTCGGCATTACACCGGCCATGCGCGAAGGTTCGGGCATGGTGGAATTTGAAAAACAATTCCCCAAACGTTATTTCGATGTAGGCATCGCTGAACAGCATTCCGTCACATTCGCAGCTGGCCTCGCTTGCGAAGGTCTGAAGCCGGTAGTCGCCATCTACTCGACCTTTTTGCAACGCGCTTATGACCAGTTGATCCATGACGTTGCGCTGCAAAACCTTGACGTAACTTTTGCCCTCGACCGCGCTGGTCTGGTTGGTGCCGATGGCGCAACCCATGCAGGTAATTATGATCTGGCATATCTGCGTTGCATACCGAACATGGTCGTCATGGCAGCATCCGATGAAAACGAATGCCGCCAGATGCTGAGCACAGCATATCAATACCCCGGCCCTGCCGCGGTACGTTACCCGCGTGGCGCTGGCATAGGTGTACCAACTGGCAAAGACCTCGATACCATCACCCTGGGTAAAGGCGAAATCAAACGCCAGGGCAAGCGCATTGCGATACTGGCATTTGGTTCTCTCGTGCATCCTGCCCTGCAAGCGGCAGAACAGCTAGATGCGACACTCGCAAATATGCGTTTCGTCAAACCGCTGGATGTGGAATTGCTCAAATCCCTGGCCGCCAGCCATGATGAACTGGTGACCGTCGAAGAAGGCTGCACGATGGGTGGTGCCGGGTCAGCAGTGGCTGAAGCCATGGCCGAAGCGGGTATCAACAAGCCCCTGCTGATACTGGGCCTGCCAGACCGCTTTGTCGATCACGGCGACCCTGGTTTGCTGCTGGCGCAATGCGGGCTGGATGCGGCAGGCATAGAGAAGTCAATCCGCGCCAGGTTCGATTGATCAAAAAAATACTGGCACTGAAATACAGAAGACTGCTGACCAGCAGTCTTCTTTCATCTCCCTCCTGCAATTCCTCACCAGCCATAATACTGTTTATCTTTTGCCCGCAAAATTGTTTCAATCTCGGTTTTCAATACGGGTTTGGCATTTTCACCTTCAGGTCCGTTATCAGTCGTGATCGTATGCCGGGCCACTACTTGCAGATCATGCCAGCCATTTGTTGTGCCAGGTAACACGACGATATCGCGTTCGACATTATCGGTAACGATCAGTTTATCGCCACGGGAACATGGTGGCCCATCTATCAGTCTCCAGCCAGCCATGGCCATATTTTTTAATACCGGGCGCAGCTTCTTGCCTTCTTCTATCATCAGCATGAGAAAGTCGTCTATTCCACCATCAGCGCATTTTGGGCTATGGCCGATATTCATACGCACGCCAAGCGCCCGCAGGCCAGGTGCCAGATTATAGCGGGCAGTATCCAGGCGCAGGCTGCCATCATAGATGCGGGTGCTAGCATCCAGTTCAACTTTCTCGCGATACATTTGCAGCAGCTGCTGTTTGTTGGTGTTAATCACGGCCATGACAAATCCTTTGGCGTCTTCACGCACCTCCCCTTTCTTGTTTCGTAAATCGTGGAACAGGGCGACAACAGTACGGTCTTCATGCAAGGGATGGGACTTGCAGACCAGGGCGATGAGATCGCCATTTTCAACATTTCGACTGAAGGCGAAATTGATGTGCAATTTGTCTTCCAGCGTATCAGCAAGCAGAGCAACATTGCAGGTCTGAGGCTCAAGTCTCGCCTGTGCAACATATGCAGCATCATCGGCTGCCGCTTTTTTAACTGCTGGTTGCACAATTGTCTTTGCAGCAGCGGCTTTTGGAGAGCGGACGAAATAAGTCAGGCTGTCACCACTGACCTCACCCATGTCAGCCGAAGTGGCACTGCAATCCGCGCGACGCTTTTTGTCGCCGGCGTCACCAGCACAAATATTGAACGATTCAGCCCACCACAGTTCGAGATTACCATCACCGTCCAGATCGGACACTTGCGCGAGATTGTTTTGCCCCTGTCCACCACGAAAGCGCGCAGGCACGCTAAAAGCCTTCATGCCGCCAGGCCCTGCGATAAAGAATAAGCGTGTCGCTTGCTCATCGTTCAGGCTTAATTCCAGCATTCTGTTGGCATGCCTGGGGTGACGCCATACCGCAGCTTCCTGCACTTTTATCTGACGTTTTTCAAGGTCAGCAGCAAGAACTTGCATGTCACTCAATGCTGCCCCGCTCATACCGTCCAGCAATTTAGCTAGCCAACCGGATTGCGCTTGTCCTGCCTGCTTGACGACACCACTAGCATCTGCAAGTGGCTGTACGCTGCTCTTCTTGCTGAATTGCTGCGTCTTGTCCAGCACCAGTTTACTGCGCGCAAGTTTGAGCGTAACGGTTTGTGGCTCGGATATCCATTTCTCGCATAATTCACGCAACCATACTGCGGGTGCTGGCTTGCCAAAACAGGCGCTGCCATTTGATGTCAGCTTATCCAATATCAACTCACGCACGGCAGCGGATTCAGTATGGTTCAGGTAATCAATAAAGCGCCCACGCAGTTCAAGCGCAGATTCTGATTTTTCTGCTTTTTCTGGCTGCTCTGCAGGCACTTTGTCCTGCCTCAACCCCCAGTTTGGGGCCACACAGGATGAAGCTGGCTTGTCAGCCAGATGCAGCAAAGCATATTCACTGTTCATGCCTGCACCTGCATGCGTCAACCACTGACTGAAGAGACTGCAATCATCGCCAACTGGCTTGCCGATGTGCTGCAACTCTGCCAGTACCGCATCCCTGAGTTGTGGTGAACGGTCAATGCGCTCTGCCACCACAGCCCAGGGATTCACAGCTTCATTGCGATAATCAATCTCATACAGCTGGCCATTGTGTGCCATGGCCGGGATGGCGGCGATGCGCAGCGCCGTCATTTGCTGCAGCGTCGTTGTCAGAGCGCTGGCAGGCCAGGCAGATGGCGCAGCCAGGACAGACTGGAGTTTGGCCCGCAGATAGGCTGCACGTCGAAGTACGTCATCAAATTGCGGCAGCCCATCTTCTCCACGTTTGCCAGCTTTTTGAGTTGGCAAGCTTGCCTGGGATGTCACCGCAGGAGCATCCAGCGCCAGCTCGGCTTCCAGCGCTTGCATGGTCTTCGCCAGTGCGGTATCGGCTGGTGCCAGGCTGGCCCACTGGCGCATCACCAGCACGCAATCATCCGGCCCGGTACCACTGCAACGGCTGGTCGCCAGCAATTGTGTGAATTTTTGTACCAGTACCGGCACCACCTTGTCTGCAACTTTCTTGCTATCTTGCTGCATTCTAACGACTTCAGCATCAGTAAAAGCAGTCTGAAAACCAATACGCTGCCGAATACAATGGGCAAAGTCATATTCCTGAACGGCAGAACTATTCGCCGCGCCTGGCATGAACAACAAATCCTGACCACGGCGACGCATAAATGGATTCGCAGCAGGCCTGACCCAGGCGGATTGCGGCGTGCACTTCCACAGCGCGATGAAAGCGGCAGGCTCTGCATCCCAATCCTGATATGGCCCGAACAAATTGATCTTGCCAAAGAAACGCGGTTCTTTCATGGCACGTGTCGCCGCGAGCTCGTCTGGAAACCATGCCTCCATTTTGGCAAGCACATCGGATGGTTTATTGAAACTCAGCAGCTTGCCATGACCGGCAAAAATCAAACCGTTTTCACGAATAATCGTGGTTTGCTGACTTAACTGCGGCGAGTTATAGAAGAGGTTGATACGCTCAGGGGTCGCTTCACGCACGACAAATTCAGGGATTTTACTTTCCCTGGTTTTCACCATGGCCTGAATTTCCTGCACTATTGCCTTGCTACTGGCCTCATCCAGTGAGGCAGCCTGGGCGCTACCCGTGAGCAAAAATAAAGCCGGGAGAAAAGATAAAACAAAAATCCAGGAACGGGTTTGTATTTGCGTCAGTTGAAGCATCATGGTGGGCCAGAGAGAAGTGAATCATTACAATACATCAAGTCTGGTGCCCGGTACATCGCTGGCACCTGCTCTTTACAGAATTATGTGCAGGAACACAAAGACCAGATTATCTTAGACTGCACTTGCTCAAAAATACGAGCACATTTCCACCAGAACTCACTACCCCGATAAGAAAACCATGCCCGTCTTTGTTTGGTGCTACAAGCGCAGTAAAGATTTTTATTTCTGCCTGATTTTACGGTAAACACCTCTGAAACTGACGTTCAGGCCACCACAGACATTATTATCTTTAACGATCAGATAAGAGCCAAGCAAACTCAGTTCCAGTTTGCAGCCTTCGTCTTCTGCACTGTCTTTCAACAAAGCCTTATTGGCTTGCGGCGTCATCGTTCCGGATATGTCGCCAACATGGACATTGCCACCACCGCCGTCCCACACGGCATTGCCGTCATAGACTAGTGATTTTCCTTTTTTCTTGATATTCAATTCGGCGTACTTATAGTAAGTCCACTTGCCCAGCCAGTCTTCTGGTTTCGCCGCAACAGCTTCGGCAAGGCTGGTTTTGTTTTGCAAGCTGTCCGCCCTGACCCAGCCTACGGTCTCACGCTTGGCACCGGGATACCAGGCGCAGACCCAATCGCCCCTGCGCTGATTACTGACTAACTCGTCTCCTGCCAGCACATAGGCCTTGGTCTTGCAGGCATCGCCCTTTTCAGGGCAAGACTTTTCATCCTTGTAGAAATACAGTTTTTGCTCCGCATCTGCCTTAGCGCTGACCAGTGCCAGCTTGCTGTGATCTTCTGTGAAGGCATAAGAGTCGCATTTTGTCTCCTCAGCATGGGCGATAGAAGCAAGTGCCAATAGCAAGAATGGGGTAGTAACTGTGTGAAGTCGCATGATTAAAGTGAGGAAAAGTGAGGAAGTTGGCAGCGCCTGCTAAAGGCCCTGGGTGCAAAAACAGAAAACCTTAGGCCTTGCATATAATACAAGAAGCAACATGTAAAAGAAATGCAGCTTAGGGATACAACAATGCGTACCGACTACCATACATCGCCCAGCATTACCGCTGATCGCCTGGTATTTGAACTGGGTGCGCTACATCAATATAATCGTTGCACCGCAGTTTTTACATGTGCAGTGTGTGGATAGCAAGCACGTGAAAACGACACTGCCACAATACTCCAGGAATTTTTAAAGGAAACCAGTATGCAGATACACTCCAAACGACTCTGGTCAGCCATCCTACTGCTAGGTGCGCTGTCTTGCGGATACGCGCAGGCAGCAGATGCAGGCGGGCAGGTAGTGACGACAGATGACAAGCACGTCAAATTCTGGGCGGCAGGGACACCAGAAAAAACCGAAGAGACCATGCCCGAGCGCAAGGGTGCACCCTATAAGCGCACCACTTACACGATGGAAGTTGGCGGCAGTACACTGATGCTGGGCGTGCTGGAGTTTCGTCAGGATGATGGATCGGCGCCAGGTTATGAAACCGCCTACCTGAACACCATGCTGGATAATATGCGCAGAAGCTTTGTTAACAAGTTTTTGCTCGATAGCGATGGCGGCTGGAAAGATATAGACTTGCCCAATTCAAACTTGAAAGGCAAGCAGGTAAAAGGCCGGCTTGAGAATCAGGATTTTATTTTGCGCGCCTACGTGGCCCCGCATACTATCTACATGCAGCAGGCAGGTCATGCGCCACAAGATAAAAAGGCCGCAGATGTGGCGGACAAGTTCTTGCAATCACTGGAGATCACTCCGTAAGCAAGAGTGCAATGTCGCCTGGTAAAAGCCCAGGCAAACAGTAAGCTATTTCATCACACACATAACTTCAAGGGTGATTGAATAGCCTTCAAAAAAGCATGGGATTGCCCATGCTTTTTTTACTGCTGTTACAGCTTATTCCTGCGTCATGATCTGGCGCAGCGCCCGCTCAAATACTTCAGGCGGCTGGCCGCCTGAAATCAGGTGACGCTCGTTGATGATAATCGCCGGCACAGAATTGATGCCTTGCTGGTGATAGAAAGTCTCAGTCTCACGTACTTCGGCAGCATATGCGTCAGACGCCAAAATGCGCGCAGCTTCTGCCGTATCCAGCCCTACTTCACCCGCTACCCGCAGCAATGCCTCGTGCGAAGCCGGG
This sequence comes from Undibacterium sp. Tian12W, assembly GCF_049339405.1. Classification (NCBI taxonomy): domain Bacteria; kingdom Pseudomonadati; phylum Pseudomonadota; class Betaproteobacteria; order Burkholderiales; family Oxalobacteraceae; genus Undibacterium; species Undibacterium sp. Tian12W. The sequence continues at coordinate 4,159 of NZ_JBMPPK010000010.1, read as the reverse complement.
CTTTCACCTTTGCTGAAATACAGCTCAAACAGCGCTACCTTCAGCGCATGTTGATGCCCCTGTGTTTCTGCCCAATGCAGCAGGCGGTGTGCATCAAAAGTATTATAAATACGGCTGCGCGTCGCCATATTGAACTCAAAACCCAGCTCTGCGCCACGGGCCCGTATCATTTCGCGGTTCTTGGTGGTCTGCTCCTGCGTCGCGCCGTATTTCTCTGCCAGATGTTCTGCGATGTCCTGCCCTTCCGGCACCATTTTGGGATTTAATTCAAAGGGCTGGAAGTGCAATTGCACTTTGGCATCATCACCTATCTGATCAATTGCTTTTTCCAGTGATTTGAGGCCGATGATGCACCAGGGGCATGACACGTCCGAAACGAAGTCGATTCTGATTTCTTTACTCATGATATTTTCTTTCTGCTGCGCGACTATGTGCCACAGCGATCCAAGTGATGGCGCGTCAAACCAGGGGCTTGTGCACCGATATGCCAAGCTATATATGCACTTTACCAGTCAATTCAAGTGTCTGCTGCCGGAGCTATCGGACGCTGCTGTGCCCGCTACGTACAAATTGATACACATTAGTTTTCCTGGCAAATTAATATATATGCATTAAAAAACAGATAAGCCCACTTTTTTTATGCACATATGGCTATATCTATAAATTTATGGGCATGACGATTACTTACCCGGAGCACGAACTTACCGGACCATTACCGGACCATAAGCGCAACACTTAGTCATCCTTGTAGTCTGCATTCACCGTATTCATTCCCTATACTCACTCACGCATTAGCGAAGGAAAAAGAAATGACAGAAGATGAAATCCGCCGTAACGCTTTTGCAATGCCTTATTCCAACTCAGCCTTTCCACCCGGGCCTTATCGCTTTACCGACAGGGAATACCTGATCATCACCTACCGCACGGACCCTGAGCTGCTGGAAAAAATCATCCCCGCCCCTTTGAAGCTGGCAGAACCCGTAGTCAAGTTTGAGTTCATCAACATGCCAGACTCAACTGGCTTTGGGCATTATTGTGAATCCGGCCAGGTCATACCGGTGACACTTGATGGTGTGCATGGTGCTTACGTGCACAGCATGTATCTGAACGATCACCCACCAATTGCGGCTGGACGTGAGTTGTGGGGCTTTCCTAAAAAACTCGGTGAGCCTGAACTCAGGGTACACAAGGACACCCTGGTTGGCACGCTGGATTACAGCGACTTCCGCATCGCCACCGGCACCATGGGTTTCAAGCATACCAAGCTTGATCACGCTGCCATCAAGGCTGGCATGGAACTCCCCACCTTTTTATTGAAAATCATCCCCCATGTCGATGGCACACCGCGCATCTGCGAACTGGTCCAGTACCAGCTCACCGATGTCACCATCAAAGGTGCATGGGGTGGGCCAGGTGCGCTTGATTTGCATCCGCACGCTCTTGCCCCCATCGCTGGCTTGCCAGTGCTGGAAGTATTATCTGCTGTTCATATCCTTTCTGACCTGACTCTGCCCTACGGCACAGTTGCGTACGATTACCTCGCCACCATCAAGAAATAACCACATAAAGGAATTCACATGCTACTCAATAATAAAGTCGCCCTCATCACCGGTGCTGCCAGCGGCATAGGCAAAGAAATCGCCATAGAATACGCCAAACAAGGTGCAAAAATCGTCATCGCCGACATGGCCCTGGAAGCAGCGCAAGCCACCGCCAAAGAAATCGAAGCATCCGGCGGCACCGCCATGGCAGTTGCCATGAATGTGACTGACGAAACACAGGTCGATAAAGGTGTGGCTGACGCAGTCGCTGCCTACGGCAACATCGATATCCTGATCAGCAATGCAGGCATACAAATCATCAGCCCGCTGGTCGATCTGAGTCTGGATAACTGGAAAAAAATGCTCTCCATCCATCTGGACGGCGCATTCCTGACCACCCGCGCCTGCATGCGGTCCATGATCGCTGGTGGTAAAGGCGGCAGCGTGATCTACATGGGCTCAGTCCATTCCCACGAAGCATCCCCACTGAAAGCCCCCTACGTCACCGCCAAGCACGGCTTGATCGGTCTGGCAAAAACCGTTGCCAAAGAAGGCGCCAAAAACAATATCCGCGCCAACGTCATCTGCCCCGGCTTTGTCCGCACACCACTGGTCGATAAACAAATCCCGGAACAGGCAAAAGAACTCGGCATCACAGAAGAAGAAGTCATCAAGAACGTGATGCTGAAGGAAACAGTGGATGGCGAATTCACGACCGTACAAGACGTCGCCCAAACCGCGCTATTCCTGGCAGCCTTTGGTACCAATGCGTTGACTGGACAATCCATCACGGTTAGTCATGGGTGGCATATGCAGTAAACTGTTTTACGGAACAGCGCATTCATGCGCTGTTCCGCTCCCCGCAACGATTAAGTTGCGGGTTCATCTTTTGTAATACTGCTACTTAATTTGACAACAATTAAATTATTTAGTCAATCTCCAAAGCGATCAACATTCTCGCCATTGCGGATTCGATCTAAATTTCTTAGATAATCCTCTCCAGCATACTTTTGATCCGGTGTTAGATCAGAGTTATTAAGCATAGAATGAATTTTTGGCGCAATAGCTTCTATATCGATGATTTCGGAAATATTATTCGGATTCATCCTTAATGTACGCTTTACTCCGTGATCACCCATTACTTGAGCTCTACCTACTTGCAAAAATTTCTCCAACGTTTGTGGCAAAAGCGCATCTGCTGTAAACAAAGGAACCATTTTAGTTTGCACGTCATTCTGATATCCCCAAGCTAGCCAGATAAAAATCACCGTACTCATTTCACGCAACTTAAGAAAATCAAGTGAAGGCATTCTGTTAAGTCGGTCGTGAACTATACTTCTTAAGTCATTGAATAATTGCTGATTGATTACTGAGAAAACTGAATCATCCTCTGGTTTCTCTATGTTTCGCCTTATTCTGTCAACGGTAGCTACAGATAAACCAATTGCCTTGCCATTCGACACCAATTGCCTCAATTGCAGATGTCGACCGTCAACAGGAATATATTTAAAAAGGTGATTAACTAAAAAACTCAATCGCCAACTATTTTGCAAGGAAAAAAACCCTTGACTTTCATCTTTCGGACCAAGTATGACATCTCCAATTTCAAATAATGCCGTCAATAAACCGATAGCTTTTGCGGATGTTAATTCATCCTGAAGATCTCTAAGCCGGTCGATATAATCTGCAGCTTTCGATCTTCCGCTTGCGCGTATCGTGAGATTTGCAGCGAGTAGAATATTCGCAGCCATACCCGGATTTTCTGCAACATCTAAAAGGCTGTTTAATTCTGATCTACTGAGATAGTCTGGTGACAATCCGAATTGAAAATAAATATCGAATAAATCAGCGCAGCAGACACGAAGTTCATTTCGCCAGATAGATACCGAGTCCGATTCATAACCTATTCGTCCCCAAGCGCTCGCCGCTTTTGGAAAAATTCGCGCAACTAACTCTTTCATAGCAGGTCGCCGTACTTCGGATACTTTACTTAGGGAATCTCTGATTAAGTCCCCGAGCAATGATTCAGAAACGGTAATATAAGCTTATTTTCCATTGAATCATAAATACCATGAGACAGACAACATTTGCCGAAGGTGGCTTTGAACGCTATGCCAAGACGACGAAGCGAGCAGTGTTTCTATCAGAGATGAATCAGGTCGTGCCATGGGCTATGCTATGCAAACTGATAGAGCCCCATTATCCCAAGGCAGGTAATGGACGCCCGCCTGTTGGCGTGGAGCGCATGCTACGCATTTATTTCTTGCAACAATGGTTCAACCTGTCTGACCCGGCTGTCGAGGAAGCCTTATACGAATCCGTTTCCATGCGTAGCTTTGCCAATATTGATCTGGGCAATGAGCCAGTGCCGGATGAAACAACAGTGTGCAAATTCCGGCATCTGCTGGAGCGCCATGACCTTGGCAAACGTATCTTCGAAGAAGTAGGCCGTCATTTGCAGGAGCGAGGAATGAAAGTGTCGGGCGGCACCATCGTCGATGCTACGATCATTTCAGCACCTTCTTCCACCAAGAACAAAGAAGGCAAACGTGATCCGGAAATGCGCCAGACCAAAAAAGGCAATCAATGGTATTTCGGGATGAAGGGACACATAGGCG